>NZ_CM139247.1:7500-67500 GCF_054817885.1 Methylobacterium sp. CM6244
CGTCGGATCTCCAACGGGGACAGTCTCGACGTCTTCTATACCTATGACGAGGAAGGCGGTCAGGCCGCATTGGACCGGCCGGAACTGCTCTATGCTTCGCTCAACCTCGGCGGAGAGGTCCGCAAGGTCTATCGTTTCCAATCGCCCGATGACGGCTCCATCGATTATCTCGACGAGCAGGGGCGCTCGCTGAAGAAGTTCCTCATCCGCAAACCCATTGCCGACGGCATCATGCGGTCGGGCTTCGGCTACCGTCGCCATCCGATCCTCGGCTATGCCAAGCTGCATACCGGCGTCGACTGGGCCAATCCGATCGGCACGCCCATCGTCGCCGCCGGAAACGGCACCGTCATCAAGGCGGAATGGGATTCCGGCTACGGACGACGGGTCGAGCTCCAGCACATCAACGGCTACGTCACCACCTACAACCACATGTCCCGCTTCGCCCGGGGCGTGACGTCGGGCGCCAAAGTGCGTCAAGGTCAGGTGATCGGCTATGTCGGCTCCACCGGCCTCTCGACCGGTGCGCATCTGCATTACGAGGTCATCATCAACGGCCATTTCGTGGACCCGATGAAGATCCGCGTACCGCGCGGACGCGAACTCGATGGGCGGATGCTCACCGAGTTCACGCGCCAGCGCGAGCAGATCGACGGGACGATGCAGAAATCCCGCACCGGCGCCGCCATGGCCCAGAGCACGACCACGCGCTGATACCAGAGCTCGCTGAGCCTGGCTCATCGAGGTCTGCCCGCGCGACGGCGCGGCGGCTTTCATCCGCCGGACCTCACTGAACCCGACCTAAGGGTCGGTTTCAGTGAGACTTGGTATGAGGCGCCCTCGCCTCAAGCGAAACCGAGTCGTCGGCGTATCTCCGCCGGCGTGACGCCCTGCCCTCTCAGATCGCCGAGGGATTCCGAGCCGCGCGATTTGGCGAGCTTCATCCCGTCCGGCCCGAGGACGAGGGCGTGGTGGTGATAGGCCGGGCCGTCATAGCCGAGCAGAGCCTGCAGCAGGACATGCAGATCGGTGGAGGCGAACAGGTCCGCGCCGCGCACCACGTGGCTGATCCCCTGGATGGCGTCATCGATCACCACCGAAAGGTGATAGCTCGTCGGGACGTCACGGCGTGCGATCAGCACATCGCCCCAGCGGGCGGGATCGGCGACATGGCTCGTTTCCGCATGATCGGCATCGAGACAGCGAAAGCGATGCGGGCCGGGACTCCGCGTGAGAGCATGCGCCATGTCGAGCCGCCAGCCATGCGGCAGGCCGGCGGCGAGGCGGGCCGCCCGTTCCTCATCAGACAGGACGCGGCAGGTGCCGGGATACAGAGGCGCCCCGTCCGGATCGCGGGACGGTACAGGTCCGGCGGCTTCGATCACGGCGGCGCGGGAGCAGAAGCAGGGATAGACGAGGCCGCGCGAACGCAGCCCCTCCAGAGCATGCCGATAGGCCGGGAGATGCTCCGACTGGCGCCGGACGGCCCCGCTGAACCCGATCCCGAGCCAGGCGAGATCCTCCTCGATGGCGGCGATCAGTTCCGGGCGCGAGCGCACCGGATCGATGTCTTCGATCCGCAGGCAGAGGTCACCGCTGAGCCGCGCGGCGAATGTCTCGTTCACCAGGGCGGAGTAAGCGTGTCCGAGATGGAGCCGCCCGTTGGGACTCGGTGCGAACCGAAGGCGGATTGAAGCGGACGCTTCGCTCATCCCCCGGAATGGCGCAGGCACTGCTTTGCTTGCGGAACGCAGGCGATGCCGGGAAGGGAGCAGGCCGTATGCTCCCCGTAACGCTGGCAGATTGTGCAGCCGTCGCTCCATTCGGCGCAGGATGCGTCGATGGCCGCCGCACCATGCCCGGAACGTCCGTGCGAAGCAGGCGCGAACGTGCCGATCAGGATTGTGACCACCACCGTTGCCGCCACGGCCCAGGCCACGAGACCATCCCGGTTCGACGGTGCCGAAGCATCGGGAGGAGGCGAGCTAGGTGCGTGCATGGCCCCGTGTTCGCTTGCTCGCCGCGCGCTGTCAACGCGAATTGCCGCTCAGGCCGCCGCGGCGGAACGGCGTTCGAGGAGAGCGGGCAAGGCCTTGAGGTCGAGGGGTTTTGCCAGGAATTCGTCGAACCCCGCCTCGCGCGCCGCCCGCTCGTCCTCGCGGCCGGTATTGGCCGTGAGGGCCACCAATCGAAGCGGAGCGCGACCATGCTCGGCCTCGCTGGCGCGCAGGCGCCGCGCCGTTTCCAGACCGTCGATCCCCGGCATGCGGATGTCGATGAGAGCGAGGTCGAACCGGGATGCGGGATGATCGAGCCGGGCCAGCGCCTCGGACCCGTCCCGCGCCAGAACGACCGTGGCACCGAGACGCTCCAACGCCCGCGTGGCCAGGAGTGCGTTGATCGGATTGTCCTCGGCGAGGAGCACGTGGATATGCGGGGCCGCGCGCGGGTTTTCCGTCGGTTCCGCTTCAGCGCTGGGACCCGAAATTGACGAGCCTGGATGCTCGATGGACGAGGTCGGCACGAGGAGCCTGTCGAACAGGGAGCGCGCCCGCACCGGCTTGATCAGATAGCTGTCGAAGCCAGCCGCCCCCGGCGCACCGAACTCGCGCCGATCGAAGGGGGAGAGCAGAATGAGGCTGCATCGCACGCCCCGTCGCTTCGCCTCCGCCGCGAGCCTGCGCACGTTCTCGTCACCCAGCGCACGGTCGGCGATCACCGCGTCGAAGGGCACGCCGGACAGGGTATCGAGGCCGGCCTCGACATTCGCCACCACCACCGCCGACGCCCCCGACCGGGACAGCCGCCTTGCGAGGAACGGAGCCTGATAGGGCGAATCGGCGACGATCAGGATCTTGCGGCCCTGCAGCGACACCGGGGATGGTTCACCATCCGCCACGGCGCCGACGGGAAGGGGCAGGTGCACGGTGAAGGTGCTGCCACGGCCGATGACGGAATGCGCATCGATGCCCCCACCCATCCGCGTGACGAGGCGGCGGGTGATGGCGAGGCCGAGGCCGGTTCCTTCATGGCGGGTGCTGGCGCTGTTGTCGCCCTGCTCGAATTCCTCGAACAGAGCGGGGATGCGAGCCTCGGGAATGCCCGATCCCGTATCCGAGACCGCCAGGACGATGTCGGGGGCGGCCCACCGTATCGTGACGCCGACCCCGCCCTGATTGGTGAACTTGATCGCGTTGCCGGCGAGATTGACCACGATCTGCCGGATGCGGTCCGCGTCCCCGATGAATTCGACAGGGACGTCGTCCGCCACGTCGATGGCGATCTCGATACCCTTGTCCTGCGCGCGGGGGGCGAGGAGCTCCACCACGCCCTCCACCACGGCGCGGAGATCGAACGGCTCCGCCGACAGGTCGAGGCGTCCTGCCTCGATCCGCGAGAAATCCAGGATGCCGTCGATGAGCGTCAGCAGGGCCCGGCCCGACGTCCGCACCGCCTCCACATAGGTCCGCTGCTCGGCATCGAGGCCGGTATCGAGGACGAGATCGGCCATGCCGAGGATCCCGTTGAGCGGCGTGCGGATTTCGTGGCTCACGGTGGCGAGGAAGCGCGACTTGGCGACATTGGCCGCCTCGGCGCGATGGAGCGCCTCATCGAGGGAGCGGGCGGATTCGATTCGCTCGGTGATGTCGGAGCCTGCCCGCAGCCATTGCGTGCGACCGCCGACACCGGTGACGCGCGTCTCGATGAAGGAGAACCAGCGTGGAATGCCGTCGACGGGGCGGACCCGCATCTCCACGCGGGTGACGCCGTCGGGATGCTGCTGGCGGACTCCCTGCTCCAGGATCTCGAGTTCGGCCGTCGAGCCGAGCAACGTCAGGGGCTCTACACCGAAGAGACGCCCGAACCCATCATTGGCGAATGTGATGCGCCCCTGCGCGTCCCGCTGAACGATGACGTCGGTGGTCGCCTCCACGAGGGCGCGGTAGCGCTCCTCGCTTTCCGAGATCCGCCAGATGCTGTCCTGAAGCCGCTCGATCTCGGTCGTGTCCGCGGCCGGTTGCCGCCGCGCGCGGGCAGCCGCGTAAATCGCGGCGATGGCCGCCAACGGGATCAGGACGAGAACGACCTCCGGCGCGATCATCGACCTCTCCGTCCGGAAACGTGGGCGGATCGCCGCCGGCCCGGAAATGGTGCAGCGGGGCATCGTCGCCCATCGTCCCGCTCTCGCTCCATTCCGGTCCCTCGCATACCCCCTTGATCGCATGTGAGATTGAAGGACGGCTTTCGAAAGGAGCTTAAAGCTTTCTTGCTGCGAAACGGAGCATCGCCCGATCCGCATCGGCGACGTCGTGGACGCATCGGATGCCGGCCGGCTCGAAGCGTCGCGCTTCACGGGCAGGCCGCGATGGTGTAGGCGCGACGGCTTGTTCCTGGGCCGCCCCTCCCCCGAGGGTAGCCCGCGAGACGCAGGCACCATGACCCCTTCGCTGTCAGAGACTTCTTCGCACCCGGACGCCTCCGGCTCCATGCCGACCCGCATCGAGGCCACCTTCGCCCGCTGCCGCGCGGAGAAGCGCGCCGCCTTGGTGACCTACGTGATGGCGGGCGATCCCGATGCCGAGACCTCCTTGAAGGTGCTTCAGGCGCTGCCGGAGGCCGGCGCCGACATCGTCGAGTTCGGGCTCCCCTTCACCGACCCGATGGCCGATGGGCCGGCCATCCAGGCGGCGGCCTTGCGCGCCCTGAAGGGTGGACAGGACCTGGTCAAGACCCTCGGCCTCGTCCGTCGTTTCCGCGAAGGCAACACCGCCACGCCGGTCATCCTGATGGGATACTACAACCCGATCCACGCCTACGGCGTCGACCGCTTTCTCGACGATGCGGTCGCTGCGGGACTCGACGGGCTGATCGTCGTCGACCTTCCTCCCGAAGAGGATGACGAGCTCTGTCTGCCGGCTCTGGCGAAGGGCCTGGCCTTCATTCGGCTGGCGACGCCCACCACGGATGAGCGCCGCCTTCCCGCCGTCCTCGCGAACACGGCCGGCTTCGTCTATTATGTGTCGATCAATGGAATCACCGGCACGGCGACACCGGATTTCGGCCGGGTGGCCGAGGCGGTGGGCCGTATCCGCAATCATACGGAGCTGCCCGTGGTGGTCGGTTTCGGTGTTCGGACGGGCGCGCAAGCGGCCGAGATCGCCAAGGGCGCGGACGGGGTGGTCGTCGGGTCGGCTCTGGTCGACGTGGTCCACCGGGCCGTCGTGGATGGCCGGGACGCCGCCGGAGCGGTGAGCGCCCTCGTGCGCGAACTGGCCGAGGGCGTGCGCGGGCGTTCCGCCTGAGCGCTGCCCCGTACCGATAATTCCGCGAGCCGGTCTCCGGCTCATCCGAGACCCCTTCCCTCAAGAATGGTCAGTCGACGATGGTTGAACCCATGAACTGGATCTCGGAGGTCGTGCGCCCCAAGATCAAGACCCTGTTCAAGCGCGAGACCCCCGAGAACCTGTGGGTCAAATGCCCCGATAGCGGGCAGATGGTGTTCCATAAGGAAGTCGAGGGGAACCATTGGGTCATCCCGGGCTCCGAGCACCATCTGAAGATGAGCGCGCAAGCGCGCCTCAAGATGATGTTCGACGAGGGCACCTGGATCGACGTGCCGCTGCCGGAAGTGGCGACGGACCCGCTGAAGTTCCGCGACGAGAAGCGCTACGCCGACCGCCTGAAGGATGCCCGCGCGAAGACCGGGATGCCGGACGCCTTCAAGATCGGCTTCGGCCGGGTCTCGGGGCTGCCGATGACATTGGCCGTACAGGACTTCGCCTTCATGGCCGGCTCCCTCGGCATGGCGGCGGGAGAGGCCTTCGTGCGGGGCGCCGAGACGGCCCTCGACAAGCGCACGCCCTACATTCTGTTTTCGGCCTCCGGCGGCGCGCGCATGCAGGAAGGCATCCTTTCGCTCATGCAGATGCCCCGCACCACGGTGGCGGTCCGTCGGCTGAAAGCGGCGAAGCTTCCCTATATCGTCGTACTCACCAACCCGACCACGGGGGGCGTCACCGCCTCCTACGCCATGCTCGGCGATGTCCATCTCGCCGAACCCGGCGCCCTGATCTGCTTTGCCGGGCCTCGCGTCATCGAACAGACGATCCGAGAGAAACTGCCCGACGGTTTCCAGCGTGCCGAGTATTTGCAGGAACACGGAATGGTCGATCAGGTCGTGCATCGGCATGCCCTGAAGGATACGATCTCACGGCTCTGCGGTTTGCTGATGAACCAGCCCGCGGCGACACCGGCGCGCGCGGGCGCCGTTGCCGAACCGGCTTGAGCCCACGCGCGATACGGCGAGCCGATCCATGGATTCTTCCGACGCGCTGATGGCGCGCTTCCTGGCCCTTCATCCGCGTACGATCGATCTGTCCCTCGGGCGGATCGAGCGCCTGCTCGAACGGCTCGGACACCCTGAGCGCAAGCTGCCTCCGGTCATTCATGTGGCCGGCACCAACGGCAAGGGATCGACCATCGCTTTCATGCGGGCGATCCTCGAAGCCGGCGGTCTCGCCGCGCATGTCTATACCTCACCGCATCTCGTGCGATTCCACGAGCGCATCCGCATCGGCGCGGTGGGCGGCGGCAGCTACGTGCCCGAGGACCAGCTGGCCGACGCCCTGGCACGCTGCGAGGCCGCGAATGCCGGCGAACCGATCACGGTGTTCGAGATCACCACGGCCGCGGCCCTCCTCCTGTTCTCGGAGGCTCCGGCGGACGTGCTCCTGCTCGAAGTGGGCCTCGGCGGGCGTGTCGACGCCACCAACGTGATCGATCGTCCGGCAGCGGCCGTCGTCACCCCGATCGGTCGCGACCATGCGGAATATCTCGGCGATACCGTCGAGGCGGTGGCGACGGAGAAGGCGGGCATCTTCAAACGCGGCTGCCCGGCGATCATCGCCGCCCAGGATTACAAGGAAGCGGATTCGGTCCTCTGCCGCTTCGCCGAAGAGATCGGCGCCACGCCGATCCGGGTCGGCAACCAGGATTTCTCCGTCCATGCCGAGCGTGGGCGGATCGTCTACCAGGACGAGCTCGACCTGTTCGACCTGCCGCAGCCCCGGCTCAACGGACGTCACCAATTCACCAACGCCGCCACGGCGATCGCCGCCCTGCGCGCCGCGGGATTCGGCGATATCGGCGTCGAGGCCATCGAGACCGGTCTGAACAAAGTCGAGTGGCCGGGTCGCCTGCAGCGCCTCAACCGCGGCCGCCTCGCCGACATGGCACCGGCCGGCGCGGAACTCTGGCTCGACGGCGGCCACAATATCGACGGCGGTCGCATTCTCGCGACAGCGATGGCGGATCTCGGCGAGCGCAGCGACGTGCCGCTGGTCCTGGTGGCGGGCCTGCTCGGCACGAAGGACGCGGAGGGATTCCTGCGTAACTTCGTCGGGCTGGCGCGTGGTCTCATCGCGGTCCCGATCGGAGGTCAGATGGCGGCACGCCCCGCCGAGGAGGTGGCGCAGATCGCCGCCGATGTCGGCCTCACCGCCTATGTGGCCTCCAGCGTCGAGGCCGCCCTGGAAAGCCTCGCCGACTTCGCCTTCGAGCAGCCGCCGCGCATCCTCATCTGCGGCTCGCTTTATCTCGCGGGCAACGTCCTGACCGCCAACGGTACGCCACCGACCTGATCGCGCCGGTGGATTCGTCGCCGGCTCGGGCGTTCATTGCGATTGCGAAGTCTGGCGAACCCTCCGGCGGGATCGTCGCCAGCTTCCGACAGGGTTAAAACATCGTTTTTCTTGGACAACCGCCGCGATCGAGAGTCTCGGGCGCCGAGGCGGCGTGACGGAGACAACGTCTGTCCTTATTGTCCGGCGCCGAAGCCCCGAAACGATCCCCGCTTTTCACCGAAGCAGCCACACTTGTGGCATCGGGCATTGGGTGTGGCTCCTGCGCTACATCTCAGCTGCCCAAAATCGACTAGTTTGATTGTGGATCGGGCAACTCGCTGGGGATCAACGATGAAAAAGCTTCTTACCTCTTTCGCGGCCTTCACGGCCCTCACGGCTGCGGCCACCGCCGCCGACCTTCCGCGTCGCGCTGCACCGCCGGTCTTCGTGCCGGTGCCGGTGTTCACCTGGACCGGCTTCTACTTCGGTATCAACGCCGGTTACGGCTTCGACGCCGGTAGCGACAGCAACCGCTACAACCTCCCGGCCGGCTCCGTGCTGAACTCGGGCACCACCAATGGTGTTCTGTCGGTCGGCAACGGCAACAACAGCGAAGGTTTCGTTGGCGGTGGTCAGGTCGGCTACAACTACCAGTTCACCCCGGGCTCGGGCCTGGTCGTCGGTCTCGAAGCTGACGCTCAGTACACCGATTTCAGCAACCGTTCGCGTCTGTTCCCCGGTTCGGCTGTAAGCTTCACCGGCACCCCGGGTGTTGCTGGTGGCTCCGCTGTCCGGACTCCCGGTAGCGAGATGAACTTCTTCGGTACGGTTCGCGGCCGCGTCGGTTACGCCTTCGACCGCGTCCTGTTCTACGGCACCGGCGGCTTCGCCTACGGCGACGGCGGCGCTGGTGGCGACGACTTCCGCACCGGCTACACCGCTGGTGGTGGTATCGAGTACGCTCTCCCCACCGACTCGTTCCTGAACTTCTTCCGCTCTTCGGCCGTGACGCTGAAGGTCGAAGGCCTCTACGTGAACCTCGAGCAGGATGGCCGCGGCGCCCGCTCCGTCTACAACCCTGCCACGGACGTGCTCACGCTCAGCCCCTCGGCTCGTGAGACCGAGTTCGCTGTCGTCCGCGCCGGTCTGAACTACAAGTTCGGCTCGTACTAAGCCGATACGTCGCAACGTCGACACAGGTCTCGAAACGGAGAAGCCCGGCCTTTATGGCCGGGTTTTTTCGTTTCCGAACCACGGCAAGCACCGGCCGGTGCGTTCCACCGGACATAAAAAAAGCCCGGCCATGAACGGCCGGGCTTTTTCCTCGAAAGCTTAGCGAGTGCGCTCAGGCGCTGGCCTGGATCCAGCGGGACAGATCGCCCTTCGGAGCCGCGCCGACCTTTTGGCTCGCGAGCTCACCGCCCTTGAAGATGAGAAGGGTCGGAATCGAGCGGATGCCATATTTGGCGGCAATGCCGGGATTCTCGTCGACATTGACCTTGGCGATCTTCACCCGGCCTTGCATGTCAGCGGAGATTTCTTCGAGAGCCGGGCCGATCTGACGGCAAGGGCCGCACCATTCCGCCCAGAAATCCACGACCACGGGCTCGACGGACTTGAGAACGTCCTGCTCGAAGCTCGCGTCGGTCACTTTTACCGTCGCCATCACGATCCCTTTCACATTTCACGGGCGGCGCGACATTGCCTGCGCCAGCTTGAGAACGAGAGTTGGCGACGTGAACCGGGACGGTCAAGGTGTAAGATGCCCAAGGCGGGACAGCCGTCCGATTCCCGCATGCATCATCCACCCATGTTCGACCCGGCGGGATGTGGGGCGCATGAATCACGTTGCCCCTCGCCAAAGCCATCGCCTCGCCCCATCTCCCCCTTTGATCGGCGATCCTTGAGGCGAGCGTTCCATCACGCACGCCCCTATGAAGCCGGTGCGAGATGAGTTCGGCCGCCGTCCGGCGATCGAGCTTCGCAACAGGCCAAGAGCTGGTTTCCTGAAAGCCGGCCATGGAGGATATCACCACGTGACGCGCATCTCTCCGACCTTGCTTGCCTCCTTCGCCGCCCTGAGTCTCGGTACCGGTGCATTTGCCCAGGATGGCAATTCCGGAACGCCTCAGCCGAGGATCGGAGGCGAGTCCTTCGCGGCGCCCCAGCACGAGGCCAAGGGGGGAGAGCCCGCCGAAACGGAACCCGCCAACACCACCTACAAGCCTCTGCTTCCCAACCAGACTCGTGCGCCGAAGCCCCTCGAGGCCACCAAGGTGCAGAGCGCCGTCGTCGCCAAGGGCCTCGACAGCGCCTGGGCCATGGAGTTCCTGCCGGATGGCCGCATGCTGGTCACGGAGAAAGCCGGCAAGCTGCGCATCGTTGCCAAGGACGGCACGCTCGGCCAGCCCATCGCCGGCGTTCCGAAGGTGGACGCGCGAGGCCAGGGCGGTCTCCTCGACGTGGCGCTGAGCCCGAGCTTCGTCTCCGACCGTCTCATCTATTTCAGCTATTCCGAGCCGCGCGATAAGGGCAACGGAACGACGGTGGCCCGCGCCAAGCTGATCGAGGAGAAAGATGGCGGCCGTCTCGACGACCTGAAGGTCATCTTCCGCCAGACGCCATCCTATGAGGGCGACAAGCATTTCGGCTCCCGCCTCGTCTTCGCGCCGGACGGCAAGCTGTTCGTCACCGTCGGCGAGCGCTCGGACAAGGGACCGCGCGTCCAGGCCCAGGACCTTACCAGCGGCCTCGGCAAGGTCTTCCGCATCGATACCGACGGGAATGCGCCGAAGGACAACCCGTTCACGGGTGGTGAGAAGGCCAAGCCCGAAATCTGGTCCTACGGGCACCGCAACGTGCAGTCCGCGGCCCTGGATGGGCAGGGACGCCTCTGGACCGTAGAACACGGGCCGCGCGGCGGCGACGAGCTCAATCGTCCCCGGCCCGGATTGAATTACGGCTGGCCGGAGGTGACCTACGGCATCGAGTATAGCGGCGAGAAGATCGGCGAAGGAAAAACCCAGGCGGGCGGTACGGTCCAGCCGGTCTATTACTGGGACCCGGTTATCGGCCCGTCCGGCATGGCGCTCTATAACGGCACCCTGTTCCCGGCCTGGAAGGACGCCTTCCTCGTCGGGGGCTTGGTGAGCGGCGGCATCGTCGCCTTGAAGCTCGACGGCGACAAGGTGGTGACCGAGGAGCGCATCCCCCTCGATCACCGCATCCGCGACGTGAAGGTCGCTAGCGATGGGTCGGTCTACGCCGTGACGGACGGCCCGGACGGACAGATCCTCAAGCTCACGCCTTGATGCCGGGCTGAGCCGGACGATTCGACAGCGAGGCGAGCGCCGCCGAAATGGTGGGCTCGCCGAGATGGCGGATGACCGGCCCCGAGGTCCAGACCAGCAGCGCCTCGACGGGACGTCCCGGATAGATGTCCCGTAGGAGTGCCACATAAAGTGCGACCTGCGCCGCCTCGTCGCCCGGAACCGGGGCGCGATCAGGCGGGGGCCGGCTCGTCTTGAAATCCGCGAGCACGATCCTGTCGGGGCGGATGCTCAGGCGGTCGATTCGGCCGAAGACCGCCCGCTCTTCGCCCCCGACGCTGACGCGTCCCGAGACCGCGACTTCAGCCCTCGCATCGCTGGCGAAGAGTGCCTCCAGGGCAGGATCCTCCACCAGTCGCAGGACGTCCCTCACCAACCTTTCCTGTTCCGCCACCGAGAGAGACGGCGCCCGTGCCTTGACGAAGGCGGAGGCAGCGCTTGCCCGCTGATGCCCCTCGAGGCGGGGAAGGTGTTCGATCAGCGAGTGAATGAGGATACCGCGGCGGCGGGCATGCGGGTTCGCCTGCCGACGCGGCAGCGTGCGTTGCCCATCCGCCGCTCCGAGTGCGCCGGAGGGATTGAGCGGCGGCGCGACCTCGACCTCGCTGCGCGCCACTTGCCGCAACCATGGGGGAATCGACGAGATCGCCTCGTCGTTCGCGGAAGACCGGGCGACGGCGGGTTCCGCTGTGCCCTCGCGCCAGAGGCGCGCGGGGCCGTAGCTGGTTTCGATGGATTCGCCTGCCCCCAGGATCTGTTCCAACCCCTTCCGCACCATCTCGCACCAGGCATTCTCGCCCTGCTCCTCGTGGCCGCGATAGGGCGCGATGGTGAGGCGGTCCGCGGCGCGGGTCAGGGCCACATAGAGGAGACGGTTGTGCTCCTCGCGGGCACGGGCCTGATGCTCCGCCCTTGCGGCGGCGACAGCCTGCGTATCCTGCGACTTCGACCCGGCCCAGACCGGCGGCAGGACTCGGCCGCGCACGCCCGGCATGGCGAGGAGTTGCGGATCGTTGCGCCCGAGCGGCTCACATCCGTCGATCATCACTACAACGGGTGCTTCGAGCCCCTTGGCGCCGTGGATCGTCATCACCCGGACCTCGTTGCGACCGGATTCGAGGTCGCGCTTGACGGTGAGGCCGTTGACGCCGCGCCCCGGAGTGATGTCGTAGCGGGTGAGGAAGCAATCGAGCGACGGAGCCTCGGAGGCCTGCTCGGCCTCGGCCGCCTTCATCAGGAACACGTCGATGGCATCCCCTGCCTCGCCACCGAGGCGGGATACCAGCCTCATCCGTCCTTCATGCGGCCCGAGCAGGCTCGCGTAGAACCCGAACGGCCCGTGCCGGGCCGCCAGGTCGATCCACAATGTGAGGGCTGCATGCCCGCGTCTCGCGGCCGGATCGCCCGCTTCGGCGTGGCGGGCCAGGGCATCCTCGAGCGTCTCCGCCTCCTCGCGGCCGGCGGCGATGCGAACGAGGTCGTCGTCGTCGAGCCCGACCAGCGGCGTCTTCAGGGCGCCGGCCAGGGTGAGATCGTCGGCCGGCAGCAACCCCGCCCGGCCGATGGAGACGAGGTCGTTCACCGCGATATGGGCGGTGATGTCCAGGCGGTCCTGGCCCGCCACGGGCACACCGCAGAGCTTCAGGGCGCGGATCACCTCCTCGAACGCCGCCGAGCGCTTGCGCACCAGGACGAGTACGTCCCCGGGACGCCAGACGCGGCCGCCCTCGTCCCCGGTCGTGGTCCAGGCCTTCACCGCCCGCGCCACCCGGCGGGCGGTGACAATGGACGGCGCGTTGGCCTCTGGCGCGTCCACCGGTGCCGCCCAGGCATCGGGCTCCTCTTCCTCGGCGGGCACTTCGACGGGCCAGATCTCCACCACCCCCGGCGCGTCCCGCCGGGCCGTCTCATGCGTGGTGCCCACGGCGGCATCGTCGAAGGACAGGCCCTGGTAATGTTCGGGCACGGCGAAGGTGGCGTCCACCGCGCGGAGGATGCCCTTCGTCGAGCGGAACGACAGGTTCAGCGTCACGTCCTCGAAGGGCAGACCGGCCTGCTCGGAGGCCATGCGCCATTCGCGATGCACGGTCGAGAATTCGCGCGGTTCGGCGCCCTGGAAACTGTAGATCGATTGCTTGGGGTCACCCACCGCGAAGCGGGTGCGAAGAACCTCGCGGGCTCCCTCGCCGCTGGCGAAATCAGCGGTGATGCGGCGCAGGATATCCCATTGGCGCGGGTTGGTGTCCTGCGCCTCGTCCACCAGGACGTGATCGATGCCGCGATCGAGCTTGTACAGGACCCAGGTCGCATCGACCCGCGAGAGCAGATCGAGGGCCTTGTGGATGAGGTCGTCGAAATCGAGGGCGCCGAGCCGCGCCTTCTGGCTCTCCACCCGGCGGTGGATCTCCGAGGCCAGGACGAACAGGGCCTGTGTCCGCTCCAGCGCCCGCGCCGCGCGCAGCGTATCGAAGAGCGGGTCGAGCCTGTCCCGCTCGGCGAGAAGGGCCTCCTTGACCTCGGCGGGGACATCCTTGGTGCCGAGGCTCTTGTCGGCTTTCGGCGTCCCCTTCTCGGTGAAGAAGACCGAACGGTAGAGATCGAGCTTCTCGATCGGGTCCTTCGCCGCCTCGGCGGCCACGAGCTTGTCGGCCAGCCCCTCATCGGTGGATTTTCCCGTGCGCAAGCGCTGCGCCAGCTCGCTCCACTGGTCGAGCCCACCGGTAAGCATCCGCTCCAGGATCGCTTCCGCGGTGTCGGCGGCGCGCAGACCGAGGGCCTCGGACAAGGCCGCGACCGGCGCGGCGAGCCCGTCGGATCCGTCGAACAAAGAGCGCGCCCGCATCGCCGCGCGCAGGACCGAGCGGAGGGTGTCGCCCGTGGCCTCCGGCCCGACGCGGTCCCAGGCCGCACGGAGTTCGGGGTTCCTCGCCGTCATCGCCAGGGCGAGCACCCGGTCGGTCTCGGCGGCGAACATGTCGGAGGCCTGGTTCTCGTCCAGCACCTGGAAACGGGCGGGGACGTTGGCCTCGAACGGGAACATGTGCAGCAGACGCTCGCACAGGGCGTGCAGCGTCTCGATCTTGAGGCCGCCCGGCGTTTCGACGGCACGGGCGAACAGGCGCCGCGCCACTTTCAGCAGACGGCGGGCGGGCGGTTTGCCGGTCAGTTCGGTGAGTTCGGCCGTCAGGGCGGCATCGTCGAGGGTGACCCAGCGCCCGAGGGTGCGGAACACCCGGATCGACATGTTCGCGGCGGCGGCCTTGGTGAAGGTGAGACACAGGATGCGTGCCGGCGGCGCGCCGTTCAGCAGGAGTCTCACGACGCGGTCGGTGAGAACCTTGGTCTTTCCCGCCCCCGCATTGGCGGAGACCCAGGCCGAGGCCAGGGGATCGGCGGCGCGGCGCTGGCTCGCCTTGGTGAGATCGTCGACGACGAAGGGCAACCTGTCTGCTCCGGGCTTGGCTCCCTTTCTCCATAGAGAAGGATGATCGCCCCGCCAAAGCACCCTATGTTCGGCTGAACGATTCTTTCAGGGCACCCCGTTCATGCACAGCCACAGCATCGAGACCTGGCGGCACCGCCACGATTTCCTCGGGACATCGCATGCGCGCAACGAGCGCCGGACCGTCCTCGTCGTCGGCCTCACCCTGGCGATGATGGTGGCAGAGATCGTGGGCGGGACGATATTCGGCTCGATGGCCCTCACCGCCGACGGCTGGCACATGTCGACCCACGCGGCCGCCCTCGGTATCGCCGCCCTGGCCTATCGCTTCGCCCGTCTTCATGCCGACGACCCGCGCTTCGCCTTCGGCACCGCCAAGCTCGGGGATTTGTCCGCCTTCGCCAGTGCCATCATCCTTGCCATGATCGCGCTCGCCATAGGCTACGAGAGTCTCACGCGCCTCGGCAATCCTCAGGCCATCGCCTTCGGCGAAGCCCTGCCGATCGCGATCCTCGGCCTCCTCGTGAACCTCGCAAGCGCCTGGCTGCTTCACGGCGACGGGCACGACCACGGACATCACCACGATCACGATCACGGCCACGCCCATCACGAGGGGCACGGCCATGCCGATCACGGGGACACAAACTTACGCGCGGCCTATGTCCATGTCCTGGCCGATGCGCTGACATCGGTGCTTGCCATCGCCGCCCTGCTGGCGGGCCGTTATCTCGGCATCGCCTGGCTCGATCCGGCCATGGGCCTGGTCGGCGCGGCGGTGATCGTCGCATGGTCCTGGAGCCTGATCCGCTCCGCTGGCGCGACATTGCTCGATGCGGTGCCGGATCGGAAGCTGGCTCACTCCGTACGGACACGGCTGGAGACGAACGGCGACACGATCACCGACCTCCACCTCTGGCGCCTCGGCCCCGGCCATACCGGCCTGATCGTCTCGCTGGTGTCCGACCACCCGCAGGCACCGGCGGCGTACAAGGCGAAGCTCGCCGATCTGGAAGGCCTCTCGCACATCACCGTGGAGGCGAATCTCTGCCCGAACCATAGGGCGGAACAGATTCGCGCTTAGGCGGACTCCCCGCGATTCGCGGATTTCCTCGGGCGGGACATCAAAGCACCCTCGATCGTCTCGGGTCCGCATTCTCGGGAAGGAAGGACGTCCTCACCCCTCGCCTTCCCCGGCCAGCGACCATTCCAGCACGCGGGCGAGGTGGTCGTAATCGCCGTAGGACCTGGCATATTTCGGGTAGGGCCGTGAGACATAGGCCGCCTCCCCCGCCATGAAGCGGGCGACGAGACCGCGAAACCGCCGCTCATGCTCCTCGACGATGGCGTCCAGGGTGCGCGGGTCACCGC
Source organism: Methylobacterium sp. CM6244 (assembly GCF_054817885.1). NCBI lineage: Bacteria > Pseudomonadati > Pseudomonadota > Alphaproteobacteria > Hyphomicrobiales > Methylobacteriaceae > Methylobacterium > Methylobacterium sp. CM6244. The sequence goes on from NZ_CM139247.1 coordinate 23,262, forward strand.
GCGGCGGCTTGACGGCGAGCGGCTCGAACGGCTTCCGGCCGCCGGTGGCATGGACGTAGAGCAGGTCCGGCGTCTCTCGGGTCCGCGTCACGCCGTCGAACGCGCCGGCCTTCAGCATCGCCGCTTCCAGGGTGAGCTGGGGTGAGAAACCGGCGAAGACCTCTTTGTTGCTCGGCGGCTGTCCGGTCTTGAAATCGACGATGCAGGCGGTTCCGTCGCGACGCTGCTCGATCCGGTCTGCCCGCCCGCGAAGCGTGAACGTGTCCTTGCCCATGGGGAGCGCCCAACGGCCGAACATTTCGGCCCGCACACGATCCAGGGCCGGACGGCGCTCGGTCTCCCAGTCCAGGAACTCGGCGGCGAGGCGCTCGTAGCGCGGCCACCATTCGGCGTAGAGTTCCGGGAAGTCCTGCCGAATCTCGGCGAATTCGTCATCGGCGAGGGCGCGCAGACGCTCGGCCGCGTCCTCAGGCAGGATGTCGGGATAGGTCTGCGCGAAATCGCCGAGCACCGCGTGGATCAGCGTTCCGCGCTCGCTGGCGCCGGGGCGGCCGGCAACGGGTTCCAGCGGATCGAGGCCGAGCACGTGCCGGGCGAAGATGATGTAGGGGTCGCGCACCAGGGTCTCGACCTCGGTGACGCTGAGGCTCCGGGGGAACAGGGCCGGGTCGGGCTTCGGCTTCGGCTGGGTCAGGCGCGGGGGGACCGGCCCCTCCCCGCGGTCGAGCGCTCCGGCATAGCCGAGGAAGCGCCGGCCGTTCTCGCGGGCGCGGTCCCAGCAGGCCTCGCCGGCGAAGGCTTGAAGCCGTTGGATGAAGCGTGACGGCACCGTCGGCGCCCCTTCGCGCTTGGCCGAGCGGGTGATGACGGCATCGTGGCAGCCGAGCGCCTGCACGAAATCATGGGCGGTCTGCCCGATCCGCCGCTCGGGCGGATTGAGGCCGATGCGCTCGCGCATGGGCCGGTTGAGGAACGCATCGGTGACGGTCTTCATCGGCCAGACGCCTTCGTCGAGCCCGCCGAGGACGATGCGGTCGGCATCGAGCAGTCGGGCTTCGAGGAGGCCGAGGATGCGCAGGCGCGGATGGGGGCGCTCGCCGCCGCAGGCCACCACCCGCTCGCGCGCCAGCGCCGTGAAGAAAGCCGGATAGTCGAGGGGCATTCCCGGAAGAAGGCCGGGCTCCGAGGTGGACAGGTCGTCGAACAGGGTATCGAGGACACAGAGCGAGTTGTCCTCCACGGGGTCCTCGCCCTCGGGCCGGGCGATCAGGCGTTCGAACACCGCCGCATGGCTGCGCCCCAGGGCCACCAGATCGGCGCTCCCCTCCTCCTCGGAGCGAAGGAATCCGTCGAACGCCTGTTCGAGGCCATCAATGATCCGGGCCGCCAGATCCCAATCGATGTCGGTGAGGCGGCGCTGGGCGCGGGGGATGCGTCCCGTCGCCTTTCGCCGGTCGGCGAGCACACGACGCAAGCCGTCGAATCCCGGAGCCGGTGCCGGCCCTCGCAGGGCTCCGATCTCGAGGGCGGCCGCGCCGCGCCGGACCTCCTCCCGCGTCATCGACAGGTGGACCAGCGGATGCGCCAGGAGTGAGATCACCCGATGCGGCTTCAAATCCGCCGCCATCTCGGCCGCCATGCGCGCCAGGCGCCCGGCCGGGCTGACGGAGAGCGCCTCGCCGGCCGAATCCTCGGCGACGATCCCCCAGCGCGCGAGTTCGGCCGCCACCCGTATGGCGAGGTTGCGGTCGGGGGTGACGAGGGCGGCGGTGGCGCCGGGCGTCTCCAACGTCTCGCGCAGCGCGATGGCGGCGGCCAGGGCTTCTTCGCGCTCGTCGGCCGCCTCGATCACCGAGATGCCCGCCATGCCGGTCTCGGCGGTCTCGCGCCGCTCATCGGCGGTCAGGTCCGACCAGGCGTCGGTGGTCTCGGCCGGGCGCAGGGCCTGGGACAGCAGGGCCGTCCGTGCTCGGCCTTGTGGCGTCGCTTGTCCGAGAGAGGCGATCGCGCCACGGTCGAGATCGAGGCAGCCGGGGCCGAGGACGCGATGCAGGATGGCCTGGGGATGGCCGTGGGCGATCTCACGCTCCGCCCCCTCCCCCGTCTCGATGGCGTTCCAGCCCGACTCGTCGAGATCGAGATCGAGCCCAGGCAGCACCACCGCGCCCCTCGGCAGGGCAGCGATGGCGGCGATCAGCTTGGCTGTCGCCGGCACCGACCCTGTGGAGCCAGCGATGATGACCGGGTCCGCGGGCTTGTCGCGCCGCAGCCGCGTCGCCTCCGCGAGGATGAGGGTGCGCGAGCGGGCCACCGGATCGCTCAAGGCGCGGTCGTGCAGGATCTTGGGCCAGTTCTCGGCTGCGATACGCACGAAATCCAGGGTCAGGCCGAAATACTGCGAATACTCGGCCTCCACCGCCCCGGCGATCTCGGTCCAGGGCACACCCTCCACGGTGAGGGCGTCCATCAGCTTTTCGAGATCCGAGGCGAGATAGACCGCATCCGCCGGCGAGGAGGGGACGACGAAGGGGACATCGTCGCCCATGGGGAGAAGCTTGCGATCGATGGTCTCGGCCCAGGCCTGGACGAGGCGGGCGAGAATCAGCCGGCGCTCCAGGGGCGGCATCGCCGGGGCGAGCTGGTCGGCGCCGTCTTCCAGCAAGGGGTTCGCGGCGACGTCGAGTTCGGCCTCGTCCGCCTCGCCCAAAGGGATCAGGCGCGGGAGGAGCGCGCTGCCGACCCGCTCCGCCAGGATCGCGGAGAGCGCCCGCGTGGCGCGTCGCGTGGGGAGATAGAGGGTGACGCTGGCCAGCGCGAACGGATCGCCGGAGACATTCCCCACGAGCTGACCGGAGATCAGCGCCTCGGCGAGGGTCGGCAGGAAAGGGGCGCTGGGCGGGATCGTGAAGACGTGGGACTCTGTCATTCCGTCAGTCCGATCGGTTCGCGTCACTGTACCTGCGCGCTCGCCTTCACCCGCGCCTCGGCAGCCTCGATCGCCTCCGGCGTGCCGACATGGAGCCATTGGCCGTCGAGGCGCAGGCCGAACAGCCGCTCCCGCTCGATGGCACGGTCGAACAGCAGGTTGAGGGAGAACGAACCTTCCGGCGTGTCGGCGAAGAGCTCCGGCTTGAGGATGGCGACACCGGCATAGATGAAGGGCGCCACCTCGCGCTCGCCGCGACGCTGGAGCGCGCCACCGGCATTCATCACGAAATCACCCTTGCCCTCGTAGCCGAGGCTCGTCGCCGTCGGCGCGACGAGGAGCAGGATGTCCATCCGCTCCGGCTCCCAGGTTTCGAGGAGACGGCCGAGATTGGGCTTGGGCCCTTCGAGCCAGAACGAATCCGAATTGAGCACGACGAAGGGAGCGGCGCCGAGTAGCGGCAGCGCCTTCTTCACACCGCCTCCGGTCTCGAGCAGCGCCTCGCGCTCGTCGGAGATCCGGACCGCCGGAGCGGTGCGGCGGCGGGCCAGGTGCCCTTCGAGCAGGTCGGCGAGGTAGTGGACGTTGACCACCGCATCCATGATGCCGGCTTCCGCCGCCCTGTCCAACGCGTGGTCGAGCAGGGCGCGGCCGGCCACTTCGACCAGCGGTTTGGGCACCGTCGCCGTGATCGGACGCATGCGTTTGCCGAGGCCGGCGGCGAGGACGAAGGCCTGATGGATGGCGGGCACGGGGCTGTCGGACATTCCGTCGGCGTCTCGGGCGCGAGGGCTGTGGCATCGTCCCGGATGGGACATCCGGGGCGATGATCGCGAAGCACCAGCGGGTGCGGCGGCATCGTGGGGAACTCGCTCCCCGGGTCAAGCCCGAAAGCGCGGCCCCGCCAGCCCGGCTATCGGGCGGGAGCTACGTCAGGCCTCGCCTTCGTCCGGAGCCGCCTCGCTCACGAGATGCGGCAGGTGCTCCTGGTGCCAGAGGCGCAGGCGGGTGAGCGCCGGATGGGCGAGATTGCGGGCGAGATAGCCCTCGATCCGCGGCAGATGCGCCAGGTAGGCCGGCTTGCCGTCCCGCTTGTCGAGGCGGGCGAAGATGCCGAGGATCTTGGTGGCGCGCTGCGCCGCCATCACCGCATAGGCTCGCGCGAAGCCCTGCATGTCGAAATCGGGCTCGCGATTGCGCCGCTCGCGCACGTAGAGGCCGAGCAGGCGCAGCTCGAAATCCGCCGTGGCGTCGACGCGGGCATCCTGCAGCAGCGAGGCGAGATCGTAGGCCGGGTGGCCGAGGACGGCATCCTGGAAGTCGATGACGCCGATGCGCTCGAGTCCCTCGCGCTCGGGCAGCCAGATCAGGTTCGGCGAATGATAGTCGCGCAGGGTCCAGGTCGGACGCTCCGGCTCGACCCCGCGCAGGACCTCGGCCCAGAGCGCCACGAATTCGGAGCGGGCGGGCGTGGGCAGCGAGGCACCCCGCACCGACGGGCAGTACCAGTCCGGCAGGAGTTCGGTCTCGAACAGCAGGGCTTCGAGATCGTAGGGCGGCAGGACGTGGTCGATGCCGTCGGCGACGGGGAGAACCCCGGGAAGCTCGGTGGCGTGGAGCTTGGCCAAGAGGCGCACCGCCTCGGCGTAACGCTCGGGGCGCGGACCGTTGGCATCCACCACCGGTTCCGAGCCGAGATCCTCGATGATGAGCAGGCCTTCGTCGAGATCCTCGCCGTAGATGCGGGGCGCCGAGAAGCCGAGGGCGCGGAGGCCACGGTCGACGCCGACGAAGGCGTGGACGCTCTCGGCGAGCTTGACGATGGCGCTGTAGGGCTTGCCGTTGCGCACCGGCGGGCCATCGGGCCGGGCCGGGGAAATCATCAGCACGGCCTTGGTCCCGTCCGGCTTCACCAGACGCTCATAGAGCCGGGAGGACGCATCACCCTGCATGAGGATGCGTTCCGCCTCGTCCCAACCGCTGCGGTCGAGCAAAGCGCGCAGGGCGCGGGCGCGCTTCATGCGGGCGCGCATCTCGCCCTGGCCGTCGATGCGGGCCAAACGCGAGCCCTCCCCGAATTCCGGCCGCAGCGACAGGTCCACGGTCAGGATCGGGCCATCGCGCTGACCGAGGCGCTCGGGCCATTCCACGAGGGTGATCGCGGTGTCGGTCATTTCGTCGAAGCCGAGCTCCACCAACTCGTCCGGACCGCGCAAGCGATAGAGGTCCGCATGGACGATCTGCCGGCCATTCTTCGCTTCGTAAGGCTGGATCAGGGTGAAGGTCGGGCTCGGCACTTCGAGTTCCGGATCGCCCGTGAGTTCGCGGATCAGCGCCCGCGCCAGGGTGGTCTTGCCGCCACCGAGCCCTCCGGACAGCGCGACGATGTCGCCCGGCTGCAGGAATTCGGCGAGGAAGCGGCCGAGATCCTCCGTCGCGCCCTCGTCGGGGAGGACAAAGGCCCAGGCGGGTTTGGTCTCGCGCCGGGTCTCGCCCGAACCGTCCTCACTCACCGCCACATCCTCCGTCCGCGCCATTCGCTAGACCGCCTCGACGCCGGACCATGGAATGGCCGGGACGCAAGGCGGGCTGCTCATCTAACGCGGGCATCCTTAAACAAAATCGTCACGCACCCTAAGGGGTGCCGCGCGTCCGGGCCAGCGGCGCAATCCGCGCGGCCGCGTTTTTACGAGGGATGACGCGGATGCGGCTACTCCGCCGCCGCGCGCTTGGGCTCCGGATTGTCCACGGGAAACGTGCAGGTCACGCGGGTGCCGCCACCGGGCTTGGAGGCGAGCTCTACCCGGCCGCCGTGGAGCTCGACGAAGGAGCGCACGATGGAGAGGCCGAGGCCGACTCCGCGATGACGGGTTCCCAGCGTGCGGCTCTCGAACCGGTCGAACACCCGCGCGGCGACGTCTTCCGGCATCCCGCGGCCCTCGTCGCGCACGGTGAGCGTGAGTTCCGACTCCGTCCGGCGGGCCGTCACCCGAACCAGTTGGCCGGGGGAGGAGAAACCGACGGCGTTCGAGAGCAGGTTGAACAGAATCTGCCGCACGCGCTTTCCGTCGGCGACGAAACTGCCGATGTCGTCGGGCATGTCGAGATCGAGGCTGATGGCGGATTCGGCGAGGCGATCCTCCAGGCCGCGAGTGGCCGCCTCAACGGTCGCCCGGACATCGATGACTTCGCGGGCGAGTTCGAGCGAGCCGGCATCGATCGAGGCGAGATCGAGAATGTCGTTGATCATCACGAGCAACGCACCCGACGAGCGCATGATGTGGTCGGAATACTCGCGCTGGCGCTCGTTGAGCGCGCCCACGGTCTCGTCGCCGAGAAGCTGGGTAAAGCCGATGATGTTGGTGAGTGGCGAACGCAGCTCGTAGGAGACGTGGTGGACGAAGGTATCGCGGAGCTGCGAGGCCCGTTCCAGGGCATCGTTCTTGTCGGTCAGTGCCCGTTCCACGTTCACGCTGGCCGTGACGTCGATGAGGGTGAGCAGCGTCGCTCCCTCCGGCAGGGGCTGTGCGGCGCAATCCAGCACCGTGCCATCCACGATCTCCAGACGACAGGTGAGGCCTGCCCGGCTCTCGAGGCCGGTGATGGCGCCACGGATGTCGAGCCAGGGCTCCTCGTCCGGCGAGAGCCTCCGGCAGACCTCGATCACCGCATCCACGCGCGGACGCTCGCCCAGGGTCTCCTGATCCAGGCGCCACAATGTCGAGAAGGCGCGATTGGCGAAAGTCAGGCGTCCGTCCGCGCCGAACACCGCCACCGGTTCTTTGAGCGTGTCCAGCGTCTCGGCCTGGACCCGCATCAGGGCGTTGTAGCGGGATTCGAGCTTCACGTTCTCGGAGACGTCATCGAACAGGTAGGTCAGGCCACCCTGAGGGTTCGGGTCGGCGACGACGCGCAGCGAACGTCCGTCCGGCGGATGCCACCAGGTCTCACTGGCTTCGACGGCGCGGTAGGCGGCGAGCACATCGGCTTTCCAGGCTCTGAAATCCGCCTGTTCGGGCAGTTTCCGGGCCGCGCGCAGATGGTCGAGGATCTCGCCGTCGAGGGGGCCGGAATCGAGAAACGCCTGATCGAGGCTCCAGAGTTGGCGATAGGCGGCGTTGTGGAAGATCAGTCGCTGGCGCGCATCGAACATCGCCACGGCGGTGGGGAGCTGGTCGAGGGTGCGGACATTGGCGTCCATCTGGCGCTGCAGGTCGGCGCGGACGCTCTCGAGTTCGGAGACATCCACGGCGATTCCGACGCGGCCTGAATCGATGGCCGCCTCGGTGACGTCGAGGATGCGGCGCCCGCCGGCCACCACCGCCGAGAGTCGCTTTGCCGCCCTGCCCCCGGACGCGGTGCGGTCGCCCTCACCGCGGGCGATGAGATCCCGCGCCTGACGGTCGAGCAGTTCGATCCCCTCGGCGACCGCCGCCTCGCGGCTGCCGGCTTCGACGGCGGCGACATAAGCGGTGTTGACCCAGGCAAGGCCGCCGTCTCGGTTGCGCCGCCAGACCGGCTGGGGAATCGCGTCGAGCAGGTTCGCGAGGGCGGAGAGACCGCGCTTGGTCTCGTCGAGCGTTTCGCGCAATTCGGCGAGTTCGCGATGCTCCTCGGTGGTCTCGCGCAGGCGAAGCAGGGCGCGACCGGCCAGGGCCTGCCCGTGCGCGTCGACGATCCGCCCGGATTGGGCGCGGACGGTCATGCGGAATCCGGCGCCGCGTTCGCGCAGAGCGTCGAGAGACGCTTCGATGGCGCCCGCATCCGCCGGCAGAAGCCATGTTCCGAAAGCCAGGATCAGCCCGGCGGGACCCGGTTTCACGCGGTTGCCGTCGAAGGCGAGGGTGAGGTCGCCCTCGATGACGGGCTCGCCACGCCCCGACCAGGTGACGATGACCTGCCGCTCGGCACCGAGCAGCATCTCGGCCCGGTCTTCGGAGCTGCGCAGGGTGTCGAGATCGGCGATGAGTTCGCGCTCACGCCGGGTCCAGCGTCCGCGCTCGCGCAGGTGCAGCAGGGACAGAATGGTCGCGAAGATGATCAGGCCGATGAGGATCGCGAGGCCGGTGGCATTGTGCATGTGCAAGGGTAGGCCGATCACCCACGAGGATTGGTCGCCGACATAGCCGGCTCCGAGCGTCGCGGCGGTGGGCGACGGCATGGCCGTGCCCTCGCCGGACGCCGCCATGGCGTGACCGGCCACCATGACGCCCGCCGCCACACCGGCAGCGACAGAGACGACGGCAGCGCCGACACGCCCGTTCAGGCGTGCCGTTTCATCGACCCTCATGACACGTACCGCCCCTACGAACCGTCGCTGAGGCGCAGTTGCGCCCATCCCGCCAGACGCCCGAAAGGCGGCCGCGGGGTTACCTCCAGATGAGGAATCACCCCACACTAGCGCGAGCCGGAATCCTGCCGGAAGAGGGTTAAGCTTATCTTCACCATGTCGCCGATCGGTTGCCCGGCCATCGGCGCAGAAAGGACACACTTGTGCCACGGGTGCGCCATGGCCGCCGCGGCGAAAAAAAAGCCCGGCACAAGGCCGGGCTTTCTTCGATGTCGCTCACAAGGGGCCGGCAGCGCCGGCTCCCGGAAGCGGTGTCAGTAGCGGTAATGGTCGGGCTTGAACGGGCCGTTCTCGGAGACGCCGATATAGGCGGCCTGGTCGGGGCGGAGCTTCGAGAGCTTCACGCCGATCTTCTCGAGGTGGAGCATGGCGACCTTCTCGTCGAGGGCCTTCGGCAGGGTGTAGACCTGTTTCTCGTACTTGCCGGGGTTGGTCCAGAGCTCGATCTGGGCCAGCGTCTGGTTCGTGAACGAGGCGGACATCACGAAGGACGGATGGCCCGTGGCGTTGCCGAGATTCACCAGGCGTCCCTCCGACAGGAGGATGATGCGGTGGCCGTCGGGGAAGGTGATCTCGTCCACCTGCGGCTTGATGTTCGACCATTGCATGTTCTTCAGGCCGGCGACCTGAATCTCGTTGTCGAAATGGCCGATGTTGCAGACGATGGCCCGGTCCTTCATCGCCCGCATGTGGTCGAGGGTGATGATGTCCTTGTTACCGGTCGCCGTCACGAAGATGTCGGCGCGGGGCGCGGCATCTTCCATCGTCACGACCTCGTAGCCTTCCATCGCGGCCTGGAGGGCGCAGATCGGATCGACTTCCGAGACCAGCACGCGGCAGCCGGCATGGCGCAGCGACGAGGCCGAGCCCTTGCCGACATCGCCGAAGCCCGCGACCATGGCGACCTTGCCGGCCATCATCACGTCGGTGCCGCGGCGGATGCCGTCGACCAGCGATTCGCGGCAGCCATAGAGGTTGTCGAACTTCGACTTGGTGACGGCGTCGTTCACGTTGATCGCCGGGAAGAGCAGCTTGCCCTCCTTGGCGAGATTGTAGAGGCGGTGCACGCCCGTGGTGGTCTCTTCCGAGACGCCCTTGATCGAATCGGCGAGGCCGGCGAACCAGCCCTTCGGCTTCTCGGCGAGCTTCTTCTTCAGGAGGGCGAAGAAGATCTCTTCCTCTTCCGACTCGGGCTTGTCGAGGAAGGCGGTGTCGCCGTTCTCGGCGCGGAGGCCGAGATGCACGAACATCGTAGCATCGCCGCCATCGTCGAGGATCATGTTCGGCATCGAGCCGTCATGCCAGTCGAACAGCTTGGAGGTGTAATCCCAGTACTCGGTGAGCGTCTCGCCCTTAATGGCGAAGACCGGGATGCCGGCGGCCGCGATGGCGGCGGCGGCATGGTCCTGCGTCGAGTAGATGTTGCACGAGACCCAGCGGATGTCGGCGCCGAGCGCCTTCAGGGTCTCGATCAGCACGGCCGTCTGGATCGTCATGTGCAGCGAGCCGGCGATCTTCGCGCCCTTCAGCGGCTGCGACGGACCGTATTCCTCGCGCGTCGCCATCAGGCCCGGCATCTCGGTCTCGGCGATGGAAATTTCCTTGCGGCCGTAATCGGCCAGACCGATGTCCTTGACGATGTAATCCTGGGCCATGGGGTCGCTTCTCCGTCTCTCGCTTCGTTATGGCGAGGCCTATAGCAGGCGAACCGGCGCGAAGCAATCAAGACATAAAGATGTCTTTATACGTGTTCCAGGCTGCGTCGGTTTGGAATCAGGATAGAGGGACGGGAAGGAGAAAGCGGATGGGACGCTTCACCGACGAGATGCGCGCACGCCTGCCGGCCGGCTTCACGCTGCCGCCGGAGATCGCCTCACTGTTCGACTGGATCGAGGAGCGGGGCCTTCTGCACGAAAGCCAGCGTGTGCCCGGCGACAGGTTCGGGACGCTTCAGCCGCTGGAGGCGCCTTACGCCGGCGCGGTCGTTCTGTTCCGAGTCGAGCGTGAGGACGAGGCCCGCTCCTATGCCGAGGGCTGGTTCGGAAACCCGGACACTGCCGCGCGCCTGATCCCCTTCGCACGGACCGGTGCGGACGGTTCCTACGCGGCTTTCTGGCTCGATGACGAGGGATATCAGCGCATCGTCCATCTCGGTTCCGAAGGCGACGGCCTCTGCGTGCTCGGGCAGACGCCCCTCGATTTCCTCCGGCTTCTGGCCATCGGGCACAACGAGTTGGGGACCGGGCTCGCGCGTCCCGACGCGGAGCCGGAGGACGAACCGGATTACGAGATGGAGGTCGACAACCCTCCCTTCCGAGATTGGCTGACGACGACCTACGGCGTGACGATCCCCAGGACGGTCTCGGAGATCGTGCCGACACCGCCGGACAGTTTCGCCAAGGCGAGCGACGACCCGTTCTGGCAATGGGTTCGCCGATTGCAGGAAGCCAGGGACGGGGCCGCCCCGCCCAGCCCCTGATTCGCCCCGAGGCCTGCGTCATCTCAGGCCGCCTGACGGGGCTCCTCCACGAGTTCGTCGGCAGGGCCGAAGAACTCGAACCGCACTCGCTCGGCCGGAACGCCGTGCCGGGCGAGACCGTGGACGAGGGAGACAAGGAACGGCTTGGGGCCGCACAGATAGTAGGTCGCCTTGGTGAGCGGAGTCTCCCGTGCCAGCCAATCCGCCGTGATCAGGCCGTCGGCATCGTAATCGATGCCCTGGCGGTCTCCGTCCTCCGGCACGGCGTAGAACGTCCGGACCTCGATGTTCGGCGCTCGGGCCGCCAAGCCACGGACATACTCGCGCATCGCATGGAAACGTCCGCTGATGGAGCCGTGGACGTACCAGACCGGCCGGTCTGCCCCTGTCTCGACCAGCGTTTCCAGCATGCTCAGCATCGGCGTGAGGCCGACACCGCCGCTGACGAGGACGACGGGCGTTTTCGTCGAACGGTCGAGGAAGAAATCGCCGGCGGGGGGCGCGAGGCGCAGGGCAGTGCCCGGCTTTGCCTCCGCATGCAGCCAGTTGGAGACGATCCCGGCCGGTTCGCCCGGCCGCTCCTCACGCTTGACCGTGATGCGGTAGGCCCGGTCGTTCGGCGCACAGGAGATCGAGTAGTTGCGCTTGAGCACGCCCTGGCCGGGCAGGTCGATGAGCATACCGAGATACTGGCCGGGCTCGTGACGCAGTACCGGCCCGCCATCGCGCGGCGCCAGCACGAATGAACGGATCGTCTCGCTCTCCTCTGTCACCGATTCGACGACGAAGTCCCGCCAGCCGTTCCAGCCACCGGGCTTGTGCGCGAGATCGCGCGCGATCTCCGCCTCGCGGCCGATCAGGATATGCGCCAGGAACCAGTAGGCCTCCCCCCATGCGGCGCAGATCTCGGCGGTGGCCGCATCGCCGAGCACGTCCTGGATCGCACCGAGGAGAGCGTCCGCCACGAAGGGATAATGCTCCGGCAGGATGTTCAGGGCGACATGCTTCTGGGCGATCCGCTCGACCGCGCCGCTCAGCGCGCCGAGATCGTCGATGTGGCGCGCATAGGCGAGCACCGCCAGGGCCAGCGCCTTCGGCTGCGAACCGGTCTCGCCGTGATGCGACTGGTTGAACAGGTCGCGCATCGCCTCGTCCCTGAACAGGCGCTCGTACATCCGCTTCGTGATGGTGAGCCCATGGGCTTCGAGGGCCGGAACGGTGGCCTTGATGAGGGCGATGGTCGCGGGCGTCAGGGGCTGGGACAAGGACAGGCTCCAAAGGTTCATTTCATATGCACCTTATCGCCGATGTGTTTTAGAAGATGCAAGCGGAATGTATCTTTAAAACCCTGTAGGAGGGTGGAATGCGCCTCACCCGCTACACCGACTACGCCTTGCGCACCTTGATCTATCTCGGGTTGAACGAGAGCCGGGTGAGTTCGATCGCCGAGATCGCGCGCGCCTACGGGATCTCGGAGAGCCATCTCACGAAGGTGGTGCATCAGCTCGGCCGGATCGGCCTCGTCCAGACCACGCGCGGTCGCGGCGGCGGCCTGCGGCTCGCCCGTCCCCCCGCCGAGATCGTGGTAGGCGCCGTGGTGCGGCAGACGGAAGAGGATCTGGCCCTCGTCGAATGCTTCGCGAACGGGGCCTGCGCGATCACCCCGTCCTGTCGACTCCGGAAGGCGCTGGGTGAGGCCCTCGCCGCCTTCCTCGAGGTGCTGGACCGGTACACGCTGGCCGATCTTCTCGCGGAGGGCGCCGCGCCCGATCTCGCCTTCCTCCTCGGCCTGCCAGCGCCGGGCGTGATCGCGCCGCCGACGGTCGAAGCGACCGTGCCGGTCCCTCCTGCGCGCGGTCGATGAGCCTCAGCTCTCGTCGCGCAACTGCCGCCGGATGATCTTGCCCGAAGTCGTCATCGGCAGGGACTCGCGAAAGGCGATCTCGCGCGGATATTCGTGGGCCGAGAGACGCGAGCGGACGAAGGCCCTGATCTCGTCGGCCAGGGCGTCGCTCGCGGCGATCCCTTCACGCAGGACCACGAAGGCCTTGACGATTTCGGTGCGGAGCGGGTCCGGCTTGCCCACCGCCGCCGCGGAAGCGACGGCCGGATGGCGCAGGAGGCAATCCTCGATCTCCACCGGCCCGATGCGGTAGGCCGCCGAAGTGATGAGGTCGTCCTCGCGGCCGATGAAATGGACGTAGCCGTCCGCATCCCGCCGGGCGGTGTCCCCGGTGAGCATCCACTCCCCACGAAACTTCGCGGCGGTGGCTTCGGGCTGGTTCCAGTAGCCGAGGAACATCACCGGGTCGGGCCGGGCGACGCAGATCTCGCCGGGCTCGTCCACCGCCGCCTCGCTGCCGTCGGCGCGCTGGATCATCACCCGGTGGCCGGGCACCGGCCGGCCGGTGGAACCCGCCCGCGCGACGCCGGCCGCCTTGCAGGAGGCGAGGACGAGGTTGCACTCGGTCTGGCCATAGGCCTCGCCGATGGTGAGGCCGAGTTCACTGCGGACCCATTCGAAGGTCTCGGGCCCCAGCGCCTCGCCGGCCGAGGCGATGTTGCGGAGCCGGGACAGATCGAAGCGTCCGCGCGGGTCGGGCACGCCGCGCAGCATCCGGAGGGCGGTGGGCGGCAGGAAGGTCGTGGTGATGCCGAGTTCGGCGATGAGCGCAAGGGCCGTCTCCGGCGCGAAGCGCGCGGTGGCCCGCGCCACCACCGGCACGCCGTGATGCAGGCTCGGCAGGACCGCGTTGAGGAGACCGCCCGCCCAGGCCCAATCGGACGGTGTCCACATCAGGTCGCCGGGTTTGGGGGGGAAGTCGTGCATCATGGCAAAGCCCGGCAGGTGGCCGAGGAGCACGCGATGGGCGTGGAGCGCCCCCTTGGCGAGGCCGGTCGTGCCGGACGTGTAGATCATCAGGGCCGGATCGTCGGCCCGGCTGTCGATGGCTGTGAAGCGGTCCTGAGCGGATGCGATCAGATCGGCATAGGCGAGGGCTCCGCCGACGGCACCGTCGAGGCAGATGAGATGGGCCAGAGCCGGGAGAGCATGGCGGATGCCCTCGATCTTCGCCAGTCCGGCCGCATCGGTGATGAGCGCGGCGGCGCCGGAATCCGACAGGCGGTATTCCAGCGCCTCCGGGCCGAACAGGCCCGCCAGCGGCAAGGCGACGGCGCCGAGCTTGTAGGCGGCGGCATGGGCGATCACGACGGCGGCCGATTGGGGCAGAAGCACACCGACGCGGTCGCCGGGGCGCAGGCCGAGCCCAACGAGGGCTTGCGCGAGGCGGTTCGACGCCTCGCGCAAGCCTCCGAATGTCGTCGTCGTCACCGCCCCCGACGACGAGACGTCGTGGATCGCCGCGCGTCCCGGCTCGATCCCGGCCCAGCGGTCGCAGACATCGACGCCGATATTGAACCGCTCGGGGATGTCCCAGGCGAAGCCCGACACCAGGGCATCGTAATCGGAAGCCGGTTTCAGCACGGCGAAGACCTCACGCCGCAGTGGGTTTGAATCCGCCGGCGAACACGAAATCCGTGATCGGACGACGGCCGGTCGGGCTCTCCTTCGCCGTCTGCTCCTCCGTGAGATTGCCCGCTTCGATCATACGGCCGACGCCGTAGGCGGCCTCGACCCGATAGGTCTCCGGCACGTTTAGGGCCGTGATCGTACGCTCCCGGTCGAACCCGGTCATTCCGTGCGCGTGCCAGCCCTGGCGGATCGCCTGGAGCTGGAAGTTCGCGGATGCCGCGCCGGCATCGAGGGAATGGCTCCAGGACGGCTTGAGCTCGTCGCCGACCTTCATCTGCGTATTCGAGACCAGGATCACGATGGCGCCGGTATCCTTCACCCATTTCTGGTTGCCGGGCACGATCAGGTCGAAGAAAACCTGCCAATCGGGCGTGTCGCGCAGGGCGTAGAGGAAGCGCCAGGGCTGCGAGTTATACGCGGACGGCGCCCATCGGGCGGCCTCGAACATCCGCAGCAGTTCCGATTCCGGCACGGCCTCGCCGGTGAAGGCGCGGGGCGAGCGACGCTCGACGAAGAGCGGATCGATCTCATGGTCGGTCTGACGAGTCGGCAAGGCTATCTCCGAACGTGACGACCCCACCTGGCGCCATCGGCTGGCAGGGGACTCCTAGCGAGATGCACGAGGTCGGGTGCAAAGCGCAAATGCCCCTTGCGCATCCGGCTTCCGGCAATGTGGAAATTTCCCCGGGATTGCATGCAAGATGGTTCGAATTTGAACGATCTTTTTCAAGGGGGTTCAGCACTGTTAGGGATCATAATGCGTATTGGCGTTATTATCGACGTGACGATGCGACCGAACGGCAATGTCGAGGTTGAAGACGGTGCTGTCTGAGGCTTGGACGACAATGAATTCGGGGCGAACGACTTTGAGCCGTGGGCGGATCGCGTGAGTGAAAGACCGGTACGCCGGCTTAGTGCAGGCGGAACTCTGGCACCCGATTTTCCCGGTGCCGGTAAAGACATGCGCCTGCTTAGCGCCATCGATAGGCAGTTGCGTGCCAGGACCCTCAAACTCGCCTTCGAATCCGAGCTCGAAGCGCGTTTCGAGTACGACACGCGCGAGAAGCGCGTCCGGGACATCCGTTACACGATCGTCCTCGGCATGGTGGTCTTCCACGTCTACAACGTCGCGGGTTTCGTGACGACGCCGGACCTCGCCCTCCTCAATGTCGGGCTGCGGGTCCTGGCGATGACGCCGCTGGCTCTGCTGATCATCTGGGCGGTAGGGTGGGTCAGTGGTCCGGTCCGCGAAGCCATTGGCGGGATCGGCATGCTTGCGGCCACCGGTATCCCCATCCTGATTTTCTGGATGGGAACGGGTCCGCTGGTCTCGCTGACCACGGCGACGATCTGGCTCAGCGTCCTCTTCGCCAACATCACCCTACCGCTGCGGTTCTTCTGGGCCTGCTTCCTGTCGGGTATCACGGCCATCGCGGTGGCGGCGGGACTGTATCTGAAGCCGGACATCGCAGCGCCGGTGGGCGGCGTCCTCGGCCTCGACATGATGACGGGCATCCTCTTCAGCCTCGTCGCCACCTACAAGATCGAAGCCGCGAACCGGCGTGACTACCTCGTCAACCTGCGGGAAAGCTTGCGCGCCAAGCGCCTGGCCGAGGACAACACGACCCTCGCCCATCTCTCCACCACCGATCCGCTTACCGGCATCGCCAATCGGCGCGCTTTCGCGCGCGAGCTCTCCGAGTTCTGGGAAGCCAGCCTCGGAGGCCGGCATTTCGCCGTGATGCTGATCGACGTCGATTATTTCAAGCTGTTCAACGACCATTACGGCCACGGCGCCGGCGATACGTGCCTGCGTGAAGTGTCCGCCCTGCTGGCGAAGACGGCTGCGGGGTCGGGTGCGTTCGTCAGCCGCTATGGTGGCGAGGAATTCGCAGTCCTGATGCACACCAGCGATCCCGACGAGGCCTATGGGGTCGCGGAACGGTTCCGCCGCAGCATCGCGGAGAAGGGCCTGATTCACGGAAACCGGAACGATCACCTCGGCTTCGTCAGCGTCAGCATCGGCGTGGCGACGAGCTGCGGCCCCGCCGCCACGGCCGTAGCGCTGGTCGAAGCGGCCGACATGGCTCTCTACGAGGCAAAAGGCACCGGCCGGAATCGAACCTGCCACAGCGGTAAGAACGGCAACGGCGAAGGAGGCCCCACGAGATACGTGGCGGCCGCGCAGTGGAGCGCCACCGAAAGACAGCCGGTCGCCAAAACCGGCTGAGCGGCAAGCATCTCTGTCAGGGCTGAGGCAGCGGTCTCAGAGCGAGCCGACCGGAAATCCGTGCCGGTCCCGTCCCACGACAGGACGAGACCGGCGTGAATTGAGCGTGAATTAATCGACGACCTTCGCCGTGGGACGGTCGTTGCCCTGAGCTGTTTCGTCGTGCCAGTCGCCCTTGCCGTCCTGGTAGCGGATACCCTCGGTGGAGCCCGGCACCTGCTGTTCGGCAGCGGCGGCCTGGGCGGCCTGCAGCGCTTCGTCGTGGCTCGGGAAGGTCTCGGAGAAGACGTCGCCGACCTTGTAGGCGAAGCCGCCATCGTGCTCGACGATGCGATAGGTGATCTCGGACATGCGGGTTCCTCCTCACGGCGCCTGCGTTCTTGCGCCACGTGCTTGGCATGGCGAACGGAGCGGGGCTGTCCCAGGTTCCGTCCCCAGCTTCCGTCGCGACTCAGTGACGGGTGGCTGGAGCCTGCGTCATGCGAGAAACGGCCGCCTCGCAACCGGCGATCAACGAACCGCGCACATCGCCGGAATCGTAGCCGGCGCCATCGGGGAAGGCCATGATATGCGTGACGTCGTCCCCCTCACGGTGGATATGGCCGAGCCAGCCCTCGGCGACACGCTCGAAGCGCACCTCGAAACGCGCGCCGTCATGCTCGAATTCATGAGGGTCCATCTGTTTCTTCCTTTCGAGCCGCAGGAGGACGGCGCATCGGACGATGCCTCGCCGGATGTGGGAAGCCGGGCTATGGCGTCAAAGACCGACTGAAAAGGAAATCGGCGATGCGCCTGAACCTGACTGCAGCCTTCCTCCTGACGATCCTGGCCGGCCCATCGGCCTGGGCGCAATCCGGCGGAAGCCTGTTCGGAAGCCCGAGCGCGTACCGGCCAACCCCTTCGCGTCGAACTATCCGTCCGCGGCTCCTTCACGTTCCGATGGGGTCTACGAACGCTCGTCGCGCGGAGGCACGAGACGACAAGCCGCACGCCCGCGGCGGGTCGAGCCGCTTCGCCCGCCCCGCGACATTCCGCAATGATCTCGGGTTTCGGGCGTCAGCTCTGGCTCAGCTCACCGGCGATGGCGGTGACGATGCGCGGATCGTTGGGTTCCACCGACGAGGGATAGGCGCCGACGAGGCCGCCATCGCGGCCGACGAGGTATTTGTGGAAGTTCCAGTTCGGCGTGGAACCGGGCTTCTCGGCGGCGGCCCAGCGATAAAACGGGTGGGCCTGCGGCCCGCGCACATGGGTCTTGGCGGCGACGGGAAAGGTGACGCCGTGATTCCGGCGGGCAGCCTCGGCGATGGCGACGCCGTCGAGGGGCTCCTGATTGCCGAAATCCGGCGACGGCACGGCGATCACCGTGAGGCCGCGCCCGCCGAAGCGCGTCCACAGAGCCTGAAGCCCGGAGAACTGCCCGGCAAAGCCGCAGGCGGTGGCGGTGTTGACGATGAGGATCGGCTTGTCCGCGAAATCCTTGAGAGCGATCAGCCCGCCTTCCGGTTTCTCGAAGGCGAAGGCCCTCGCATTGTCCTCGCTGGTCGCGGCGCGCGCACCGGTTGCTATGACGCTGCCGAGAAGAAACAGGGCCTGTCGGCGAAGTAGGCTCATCGGGGGTCGCTCCCTGGGCGGACAGAGGCTGGAATCGGCCCGCTTTCGCCCTGACGGAAACTAGTCCGGCGATCCGGACTGTCCACTATCGGGTGCATCGCGGGTGGAACCTTTCGCAAGGGCTCAGCTTGAGCGAGGACCGAGTTCGACCACCGAACCCAGAGCGGAAAGACACGCCCCTATGCGCATCCTGTTGCTTGCAGCGACCCTCGCAACGCCCCTCGTCTTCGCTGGAGCGTCGATTGCCGGTGCTCAGACGGCGGATCCGCAGAATGCGGGCTCGGCTCCGGCTCCGGCGGCCCCCGCCACTCTCAACAACGACCTGCGTCCGACCTTCGTCGCACAGGCGCCGTCCGACCGGGTCACCTCCAAGCTGATTGGCCTGACCATCCAGAACGGCGCCAACGAGACGATCGGCGAGATCGCCGACATCGTTCTCGACGAGAGCAGCACGATCAAAGCCTGGGTCGTCGGCGTCGGCGGATTCCTCGGCATCGGTACGAAATACGTGGCCGTGGATCCGAGCGCCCTGAAGCTCGCCCGCGTCGACGACAAGGCGATGAAGGCGACGATCGACACCAACAAGGACCAGCTCCGCGCCGCGCCGGAATATGTCTATCTCGGTCAGGCCAAGCCCAATTCCGGCGACACCAAGTCGACGGAGACGAGGGCGCCCGATGCCAAGCCGGCGGAAACCAAGACGGCTCCCTGACGCCAAAGGCACGCCGGCATAGCGTGCCTTGGAGCCGTGGCGATGTAACGAGAAGGGCGGCCGAGACGGTGATGTCTCGGCCGCCCTTCTCGTTACCCGATCGGAAGAGTCCTAAAGGTCAATCTCGGTTTCCGAGAGCCTCGCGCACGGTGCTGGCGACCGCGTCGTTTCTGACCTCGTTCGTCACGTAGACGTCGTCATGGCCGTCCTCGATCACCTCGGGCAGAGGGTCGCGCGGAGCTTCGTTGGCGAAGACGATCCGCAGGTCGGGCCGCAGGGCGCGCGCTTCGAGAACAAGCTTGGTCGAACACAACTCGCCCTTGAGGCTGATATCGGTGACGAGCACGTCGACCGGGAGGCCGAGGGCCAGAACCGTCATCGCATCGACGCCGGAATCGACGGTCGTGGCGGCGTATCCGGCACGCCGGATCTGCGATGCCACCTCGTCGCGCCAGTGTTTCTGTCGTCCAGCGATCAGAACCTGAACGCCGTAGGCTCCACCGGTGGAAGCCGTCGGTTCCATGGTCGAAACTCCTCGTTTCCGCCTGGGCGCGCCTGGATCGGCTCAAGCCAGTTCCAGCACGTATCTTCTGTGCGACGCGTCATCGTAGGACACGTTTGCACTGCAGGACAAGGCGTCCGCAGATATCCGTCGCGTCGGATACAGGAAATCCCCGAGGAGCTTGACTGTTCCCTCGAAAGCGCCCGCCGGTGTTGACGTGGCGGCGGTGGGCGATGCAACACCGCCGCGCCGCCAGAGAATCGATAGCGGCGGATTGCCGGAGCCCGACCGACTGATGTCATCCGCCAAAACTCCCCCCGTCTCGCCCCTCGCACCGAAATCCGTGCCGGACCTGCCGCCCATCGCCGGCGTCGGCATCGCCACCGCGCAGGCGGGCATCCGCTATTCCGGGCGCACCGACGTGCTCTATCTGGCGTTGCAGCCGGGGACACAGGCGGCGGGCGTGTTCACCCGCTCGAAATGCCCCTCCGCACCGGTGGATTGGTGCCGCGAAGCCCTGGCGAGGGAAGGCGCCCGCGCCCTCATCGTCAATTCCGGCAATGCCAACGCCTTCACCGGAGCGCGTGGACGGGACGCCGTGGAACTCACCGCGAAGATCGGTGCCGAGGCGGCGGGATGCCGGCCCGACGAGGTCTTCATCGCCTCCACCGGCGTCATCGGCGAGCCCCTCGACGCGACCAAGTTCGAAGGTGTGCTGAGCGATTGCGCGGCCCGGACCGAGACCGGCCCAGCAGCCTGGGCGGCGGCGGCGCAGGCGATCATGACCACCGACACCTTCCCCAAGCTCGGCACGCGCACGGCGACGATCGACGGGACAACGGTGACGATCAACGGCATCGCCAAGGGCGCGGGCATGATCGCCCCCGACATGGCGACGATGCTGAGCTTCGTCTTCACCGACGCGGCCCTGCCGCAGGTCGTGCTCCAGACCCTTCTGAGCGCCGGCACGCAGACGAGCTTCAACTGCGTGACGGTGGATGGCGACACCTCCACCTCCGACACGCTGATGCTGTTCGCCACCGGAGCCGCCGGCAACGCACCCGTGACCGATCCGGGCGACGCCCGCCTGTCGGGCTTCCGCGCGGCGCTGGACGATCTGCTCATCGAGCTGGCGCAGCTCGTCGCCAAGGATGGCGAGGGCGCGCGCAAGTTCGTCACCGTCAACGTGAAGGGCGCGACGAACGATGCCTCGGCCCACCGCATCGCCATGTCCATCGCCAATTCGCCCCTGGTGAAGACGGCCATCGCCGGCGAGGACGCCAATTGGGGCCGCGTCGTCATGGCGGTGGGCAAGGCCGGGGAGCCCGCCGACCGCGATCGCCTCGCGATCTGGTTCGGCGACGTCTGCGTCGCCCGCGAGGGCGCCCGCGACCCGGATTACAGCGAGGCGGCAGCGAGCGCCGTCATGCGCGAATCGGACGTCGCCGTGACGGTCGATCTCGGCCTGGGCAATGGCACGGCGCGGGTTTGGACCTGTGACCTGACCAAGGGCTATATCGAGATCAACGGGGATTACCGTTCATGAGCCGCTCGTCCGAGCGCGCTCCGCGCCGGTTCCGGATCGCCGTCGCATCCGTTCTGCTCGCCGCCCTGGCGCTTCCCGCATGGGCGGACGAGCACGACAAGCGTGAGAGCCGCATCGTCGTCACCGGCCGCGCCCGCGCCGAGACGCCACCGGATTTCGCCTCGGTGGAGATCGGGATCGAAGCCAGGGGCGCGACGCCCGCTGCCGCCCTCGACGGAGCGAGCTCCGTCGTCCGCGCACTCATCGCAATGTCGTCGGGATTCGGCGTCGGCGAGAGCGATATCGGCACGACGGCGGTCACCCTCACCCAGGCGACGCGGGAGGTACGCCAGCCCGACGGCAGCACCACCGAGAAGCCGGACGGCTACCGCGCCGCCAATAGCGTGCGGGTGCGCCTCTCGGATATGGGCAAGCTCGGCGAGCTGATGCGCAAGGCTTTGGACGCGGGCGCCAACCGGATCGAGGGCGTGGCGTTCGGCCTGAAGGACCCCAATGCGGCGGAGGCCTCCGTGCAGGTGGCGGCCATGAAGGATGCGATGGCGCAGGCGGGACGCCTCGCCGAGGCCGCCGGTGTCAAGCTCGGAGCGCCCCTGTCGATCCAGACGACGCCCCAGGGCGGCGGGATGCCGATGGCGATGGCGGCGGCCCCGATGCGGTCCAAGCGCTCCGGCGTGCCGGTGCCGCTGGCGGCGGGCACGATCGAGACGAGTGCCGAGGTCTCGGCCAGCTTCGCGATCCTACCGTGACACAAGACTCCGCCGTGACGCCGCCTCCGTTCCGCATCCTCCTCGTGGTGGCGGTCGCCCTGGTGGATACGGATGGTCGTGTCCTCCTGGCCCAGCGCCCGGAGGGCAAGCAGCTCGCCGGTCTCTGGGAGTTTCCCGGCGGCAAGGTCGAGCCCGGCGAGCGGCCGGAGGAAACCCTGATTCGCGAATTGCGCGAGGAGATCGGGATCGAGGTGAAGGAGGCCTGCCTTGCTCCGCTGACCTTCG
Source organism: Methylobacterium sp. CM6244 (assembly GCF_054817885.1). Classification (NCBI taxonomy): domain Bacteria; kingdom Pseudomonadati; phylum Pseudomonadota; class Alphaproteobacteria; order Hyphomicrobiales; family Methylobacteriaceae; genus Methylobacterium; species Methylobacterium sp. CM6244. The sequence goes on from NZ_CM139247.1 coordinate 45,148, forward strand.
CGAGCCACGCCTATCCCGACTTTCACCTGCTGATGCCGCTCTATGTCTGCCGACGCTGGGAGGGTACAGCCCGTTCCATGGAGGGGCAGGCGCTGAAATGGGTGCGCCCGCGCGAACTCAAGGACCAGCCGATGCCGCCCGCCGATGCGCCGCTGATCCCGTTCCTGGTCGATCTCCTCGGACCTTGATGGCTGCACCCTGCCGCCACAGGTTGTCCGTCGGAGGCGGGAGACGGAAAGCATGGCGCGCAAGGCAGCGGTAAAGACGGCCCCCAAGCCGAGCGCGGTCGCGGCGGAGAAGCCGAAGCGCGTCACGCGCAAGACCACGCCGTCGCCCGAGACTTTGGCGCCGCTGGGGCTCGACCGATTGATCGGCCTCGTCCTCGACGAGACCGCGCGTAACCCCGCCTTCAAGAAGCTCGTCACCGCGGCGATCGCCGGATTGCAGGGACCCGATGCCGTCGCCGCCCTGATCGACAGACGGTTGACCGCCCTCGAACGGGCCCACGGTTACATCGACTGGCAGAATCGGCGCGCCTTCGCCGCCGATCTCGACGCCACGATCTCCACCATCGTCTCGGAACTGGCTCCCCTCGACGTGGACGCCGCCCTCAACCGGTTGATCCGTTTCCTCGGCGGGGCGCAGGGCGTGCTCGAGCGCGTTGACGATTCCAGCGGTCAGGTGGTGGGCGTCTACGAACGGGCGACGCATGCCGCCGCCGATCTGGCGCTTCGGCTTCCGCCGGCGGACGCCGCCCGATTGGCGGTGAAACTGGTGCCTCTCCTCGAGACGGACGGGTTCGGCATCCTCGATGCCCTGCTGCTCACGGTGGTGGAGGGCCTGCCGGATACGGCCTTGGCGCCGGTCGATGCGGCCCTCGCATCGGCGACGCCGCCGGAACCGAAGGGATCGGGCAAGCCGGCGGCTCGTTCGGCAACCATGAGCACGCAGGGCTGGGACCGGAAGATGGAGCGCATGCGCCTGCTGCGGATGCGGCAGGCCCTGGCCGACCGGCGCGGCGACGTCGAGGCTTTTATCGCCCTGGAGCAGGCGATCTCCCCCGATCATCCCAACACGATGGCCGTGGCGGAGCGTCTTCTCTCGGCGAACCGCGCCGCCGAGGCGCTCGACTGGATCGGACGGCGGCAGAAGCGCGGAATCGTCGTCGTCACCCGCGAGCAGATGCTCACCGGAAGCTTCGACCCGGACGCGCCCCAGCGTGAGCGAGCCTCCCTCGAAATCCGCATCCTCGACGCGCTCGGCCGCAGGGACGAGGCCCAGGCAAAGCGCTGGGCCTGTTTCGAAGCCCATCTCGACCGGGAGATGCTGCGCGACTACGTCGCCAAGCTTCCCGATTTCGAGGACGAAGAGGCGCTGGAGCGTGCCTTCGACCATGCGGCCTCTCACGACGACCCCTACCGCGCCCTGCATTTCCTCGTGCATTGGCCAAAGCGCGACCGTGCTGCGCGCCTCGTCATCGACAAGGCCGGAACATGGGATGGCAACCGCTATGAGATCCTCGCTCCCGCGGCGGAGGCTCTGGAAGAGGCGAGCCCGAAGGCGGCGAGCCTGCTCTACCGCTGCATGATCGACGACATGCTGAGCAAGGGCCGCTCCAGCGCCTACGGTTACGGCGCACGCCACCTCCTGGCCCTCGATGCCCTGGCGCAGCGCCTCGAACCGGGCGACCTCACGCCGGACCACGCCGCCTATCGGGACGCGTTACGCAAGGCGCACGGGCGGAAATCGGCCTTCTGGGAGAAGGCTGGTCAATCCCGCGTGTGACGGAACTCAGCCCACCTCGATGGCGTCGACCCTGTCCGGATAGAAGGCGAGATGATCCTTGATTTCGGCGACGGCGGGAAACGGAGTCTCGTAGCTCCAGACCGCGTCGGCCCGAACCGTGTCGCCGACCGTTAGCGTGTAGTAGCTGGCCTCGCCCTTGTAGGGGCAGTGGCTCCTGCGCGCCGAGCGGGTGAAATGCTCCCAGCGCGCATCGGCGCGGGGCAGGTAATAGACCGGCCCGTAGCTCGCCTCGTGGAGGACGAGGGCAGCTCCCGATTCCGCGATCACGGTTCCGTCTAAGATGACGCGGACGCGCAGAGGGCTCGTCTCGATGGTGATGGGATGGTCCGGGCCGGGCTGTTTCATCATCGTCTCCTCAGGAATCGCTGGTTGTGCCGGGCGTGATCTCGGGAACGCCCAGGGCGTCGGCGAGACGGGACTTGGCGCTGCCGGGCTTGAGCGGCTTCTGCTGGCTCTCATGCGGCGCCCAGCCGGAGAGCCACAGGATCTCGAACGTCGCCCTCAGGCGCCCGTCGGAATCGGCGAAGCGCTCGGCATAGATCGCGGCCATCCGCATGAGGGTGTCGCGGCGCAGGGGCGTGCGGCGGCGCTCGATGAGCACGTTGGTGAGGCCCATGGCGCGCAGGTCGCGCATCAGGGCGAAGGGATCGGCGTAGCGCACGGTGATCGTGTCGACATCCGTCACCGGCAGGGCGAAGCCGGCGCGTTGGAGCAGGCTGCCCATCTCGCGCACCTCGGCGAAGGGCGCCACGCGCGGGCTGATTCCGCCTTCGATCTCGGCCTCGGCCTGCCCGAAGGACTGGCGCAACTCGGTGAGGGTACGACCGCCGAGGAGACAGCCGATGAACAGCCCGTCGGGCTTCAACACCCGCCGCAGCTGGGCCAGCGCACCCGGCAGATCGTTGACGTGCTGCAGGGCCAGCAGCGACAGGGCGAGATCGAAACGGGACGCCGCCAGCGGCAGCGCCTCCGGATCGCCGACCGCGACGGCGAGACCATCGCCGGCCTCTGCCAGTGGCGCCACACGGGTGACGGCGCCGACGCGGCCGGAGCGCAGAAGATGGCGGGCGGGGGCGGAACTCGGCGTCCCGAGGTCGAGCGCCTCGGGAAAGGGGCGCAGCACCGCAGCGAGACGATCGTCGAGATCCTCGGCGAGTCGCGCCAGCAGGAAATCGGCATAGCCCGCACGGGTGGCGCGCAGGAGGCGGAGACGGGCAAGGGCCGTATCGAAGAGTGGCGGTGGGCTGGTCATCTCGCTCCTATAGCTGGCGCGAAAACGTGATCCTGCCAGCCGGAACGGGGCAGAGCGGCGGGAGGTTAGCGCATCATAACGGAAACCGGAGACCGGATTCATGATTCGACTTCTGACGGGAATCGCCTTGTCCACCCTCGCGGCCCTCTCGCTGAGTGGGGCCGCCGAAGCCAAGGGCTGCATCAAGGGCGCGCTCGTGGGCGGCGTCGCCGGCCATATGGCCGGACACGGCAAGATGGGGGCGGCAGCCGGCTGCGCCATCGGACACCACAGGGCCAACAAGAAGGACAAGCAGCAGAATCAGGGCCAGCAGCCCGCGGTACAGTAGGGCGCCGCTTTCCGGACGTCGCTTCGCCGGGACAATCTTGCGTAAGGTTTTCCCTGTGCAAGGTTTTCTCTGCGTAAGGTCTTCGCGAAGCGACGAACCGGACCTAAGCAAAGGGCATGGTGTCCGCCGCTCAGCTTCTCCGGCGGGGTGTCCGTTCGATCTCGGCGGGTGCCCTCGGCCTGATCTACCCGCCGACCTGTGCCGGCTGCGGTGCCGCCACCGCCGATCCGCATGCTTTGTGCCCCCGCTGCTGATCGAGCCTGCGCCTCATCGAACAGCCCTATTGCCCGCGCCTGGGCACGCCGTTTCCCGTCGATCTGGGGCTCGGCCCTCTCTTGTCCCCGCGCGCCATCGCCGATCCCCCCGTCTTCGGGCGGGCCAGGGCCGTCGCGCTCTACGACGATGTGGCGCGCGATCTCGTCCACCGCCTGAAATACGAGGACCGGCTCGATCTCGCCGCCCCCATGGCGCGGATGATGGCATCGGCGGGCGCCGAATTGCTGAGGGAGGCCGATTGCCTCATTCCCGTGCCGCTGCACTGGACCCGGCTGTGGCGCCGTCGCTTCAATCAGGCCGCCCTCCTCGCACGCGGCATCGGCCGCATCGCCTCCCTGCCCTGCGAGACCTCGCTGCTCGCCCGGGTGAAGGCGACGCGCTCGCAGGTCGGGCTCAGCCGCGCGGCGCGGGCGACGAATCTCCAGGGCGCGTTCCGGGTCCCCGCATCGGCAAAGCCCAGGCTCCAGGGGCGAAGGGTTCTGCTCATCGACGATGTCACCACCACCGGCTCCACCGCCAATGCCGCATCGCGGGTGCTCTTGCGGGGAGGAGCGGCTTCGGTGGATGTCCTCACCTTCGCCTTGGTCGCCGCCGAGGCAGGCTGAGCCAACAAACCGACCTCCGCCCTTGACAGCCGGGCTCCACCACGGCCTCCCAACGTCCATGACAGGATTGACGTCACGAGACATCGCGGTGATCGGCGGAGGCCCGGCCGGGCTGGCGGCCGCCGAGTTTCTGGCCGAGGCCGGTCACCGCGTCACGATCTACGAGCGGATGCCCTCGGTGGGGCGCAAGTTCCTCATCGCCGGGCGGGGCGGCCTCAACCTCACGCATAGCGAGCCGCTGGAGGCGTTCCACCGCCGCTACCACCCGGCGCATACGTCCTTCGCGAAGGCGGTCGACGCGTTTCCTCCGCAAGCCTTGCGGGACTGGTGCGAGGGGCTCGGCCAGCCGACCTTCGTCGGGTCGAGTGGGCGTGTATTCCCGAAGAGCTTCAAGGCCTCCCCGCTCCTGCGAGCATGGCTGGGGCGGCTCGATGCCATGAGCGTCCGTATCCTCACCCGTCATCGCTTCCTCGGCTGGGAGGCGGATGGAAGCCTGGCTTTCGAGACCCCGGACGGGCGCGTCACGGTGGCCCCCCAGGTGACCCTGATGGCGCTTGGCGGAGCGAGCTGGCCACGGCTCGGCTCGGATGGGACCTGGGTCCCGCTTCTCACCGGGGCAGGCATCGCCGTCTCGCCGCTCAAACCCGCCAATGTCGGCTTCGGCGTGCCGTGGTCGGACGTGTTCCGCGAACGCTTCGCCGGGACCCCTCTGAAGCGCGTCGTGCTCAGGCTCGGCGACGAGACCGTGCGCGGCGAGGCCATGATCACCACGGACGGGATCGAGGGCGGAGCAGTCTATGCCCTCTCACGCCTCATCCGCGACGCGATCGAGGAGCGCGGCGAGGCCCGTCTCGTCCTCGATCTGCGGCCGGACCTCAGCGAAGATGCGCTGATGCGACGCCTCGCGACGTACAAGCCGGGGGCGTCCCTCGCCACGCGTCTGCGCAAGGATGCGGGGATCGACCCCGTGGCGGCAGGATTGCTGCGCGAGGCCGCCGGTCGCGCCCTTCCGTCTGCGGCGGGCGATCTCACGGCCTTGATCAAGGCGGCTCCCTTGCGCCTGCTCGCTCCCCGTCCGATCGACCGGGCGATCTCCACGGCGGGGGGCGTCGCCTTCGAGGCCGTCGATCACCGCTTCATGCTGAAAGCGCGGCCGGGGGTCTTCGTCGCCGGCGAGATGCTGGATTGGGAAGCCCCCACCGGCGGCTACCTGCTGCAGGGGGCCTTTTCCAGCGGTCGCGCGGCAGCCGCCGGGATGATGGACTGGCTCGAGGAAGCCGGCGCGGGCCTATAACCGCGTGCAGAACCCGACCATGCCCTTGGCATCGGACGGGCAGGACGCGCTGGCGCCGCCATTGGCGAAGGACGGGCTACCCGAGGACAGGCAATAGGCCGAGACGAAGGCCTCGCCACTGGCACAGCTCAACTCGCAGCCGCTTGTCGAACACGTCTCGTTACGGACGGGACGAAGGCTAGAGTTGGCGGCGCTGGCCGTGATGCCAGCCGCCCCCGGCTCGCCCTGAGAGCCGGCAGGCCCCCTGGGACCCGTTTCCCCCTTGGGGCCGACATCGCCTTTTGGCCCAACCTCACCCTTGGGACCAACATCGCCCTTGGGACCAACATCGCCCTTGGGACCGATCGGTCCCTGGGGACCAGTCTCTCCCTTGAGCCCAGCCTCGCCCTTCGGTCCCGTCTCCCCTTTCGGCCCGGCCTCGCCCGCGGGGCCCGCAATCCCCTGCGGTCCGACAAGCCCTGCCATGCCCTGCGGCCCGGTTTCACCTGCGGGGCCCGCATCGCCCTTGGGGCCGGGCTCGCCCGTGGGCGCGCAATTGGCCACCACCGCCTCCCTCTCGTCCTCACCGGCCTTCAGCGCCGCGACGCAGGTAGCCGGTCGGTAGGGAAGGCGGAACAGGAAACGCCCGCGCGAATCGGCCATCACCGAGATGTCTTCGTCGAGAATGACGACGGTGCCGGCCTTGCGCACGCTGCCTGAGATCCGCAGGTCTCCCCCCTCGATCCGCGCATCGTAAACCTGGATCGGCTGCGACGGCGTCACGACCCGCCTGGTCCTGGCCCTGGGCCCCGGAGCCGCTGCGGCATCGGTCGCCGGGGCGGCGCTCATCCCACGGCCCGGCTGGCCGGGACTGACCTGGCCTGGCGTCTGCGCGAAGGCGGCCCCGGAGAAGGAGCCCACGAGCAACATCAGGCCGATCAGCGATTTACCGAACAGGGAACCGGCCTTCTGGCTGTTTCCGGTCGGGCGATGAAGGGCCTGGCACTGGGCGGCTTGGTCGAGGCGCATGGGCATTCTCTCCCGGCTGATGCGCCGGGGGTCCGGCACGGCGGAGGGACAATGCCGGGTCCGGCCATGGGGTCAAGTCCACAACGAAGGGCTCGAACGCCCTTCCGATTCTCGCCCGTCCACACTCATCCACAGTCGTCCACAGGGGAAACGACTGTTTGCGTTGGGAAATTTTTCAGATCCCTGAAACCTGTTGAGTGTGTTCTTGTTTTGTTCTTATCGTCCGGCGACGGTGCGGACAGGATGGCTTTGGCTCAACGGACAATGCGCGATGAGGGCGAGACGAACACGGACGAGTTCGCGCGGCGCCGGAGGGTTGCGATGGCCGCCCTGCGCGATCACGGGGGAGGACATTCCGACGCCCTCCGCGTCGAGTCGTTGCCCCTGGGAATCGCCCATATCGATTCGGGGCTTCCCGGCAACGGCCTCACCCTCGGGCAACCGCACGAGATCGCGCCGGAAGCCGAAGGCGACGAGGCGGCGGCCCTGGGCTTCACCCTCGCCCTCGTGGCGCGTCACCTGGCGCGGGTGGAGGGAGAGGCGCTCCTCGTCATCGGCAAGGGCCATCCGACGCCCTACGGCCATGGTCTCGCCGGGCTCGGCCTCGATCCGGGCCGCCTGCTGATCCTGGAGGTGGAGAACGACGCGGATGCCTACCGCGCCGTGGAGGAAGCCCTGCGGTCTCAGGGCCTGAGGGCAGTGGCGGGGCTGGTGGATGCCGGCCTGTCGCTGAAACAGAGCCGTCGGCTGCATCTGGCGGGCGAGGCGGCCTCCCGCCTCCTCCTCGTCCTGCGGCCGCCGCAGGCGGAAAACCCGAACATGGCCGCGACCCGCTGGCGGATCGGGTCGGGGGCGGCTCTGCGGGACCGCTTCGGCTGCATCGAGCGGCCCTGCTGGCGGGCGCGGCTCGACCGCTGCCGCAACGGACGGACCGGGGATTGGCTTCTGGAGTGGGATCATGCCGCGCATCGTTTCGGTCTGGCTGGAGCAGTGGCCGCTGACGCGCCTCAGGCGCGCTCGAACACGGCTTGAACACGCGGCGCCAGAAGCGGCCGCGCCCTCCGTCGTGGCCGCCATCGGCCCGGGGGGCCTGCGCATCACGGCAGTGGATGCCGCTGCCTGGGCCCTGGGCCTGCGCCCAGGAGAGCCCCTGGCGCGAGCCCGAGCGAGGATCGGCCCCGGCATCGCCGTCCACCCCGCCGACCCGGAGGCCGATGCCGCCGCCCTCGCGCGGCTCTGCCTCTGGGCCCGTCGATACACGCCCGTGGTGGCGCCGTTCGGACCGGCAGAGGGTGCTGCCGGCTTCTTCCTCGACGTGGAGGGGGCGAGCCATCTGTTCGGCGGAGAGGAAGGCCTGATGGCCGACCTTTCCGGTCGCCTGTCGGCCAATGCGATTCCCGCCCGGCTGGCCCTGGCCGACACGCCCGCCTGCGCTTTCGCCCATGCCCGCCACGGCGGTTCGGCAAGGCCCGTCATCGTGCCGCCCGGAGACAATGCACCGTCCCTGCGCGAGCTTTCCGTCGCCGCATTGCGGATCGAGTCGTCCATCTCGGACTCGCTGCGTCGCCTCGGCCTGCGCCGGATCGGAGCGTTGGCCGACGCGCCCCGCCCTCCCCTCGCCCGACGCTTCGGCGAGACCCTGCTCCTGCGCCTCGATCAGGCATTGGGAAGGAGGCCCGAACCGCTGGTCTCCCTGGCCGAGCCTGCCGCCTTCGGCGCGAGCCAGGGCTTCCTGGACCCGATCGGACATCAGGCCGGCATCGTCGCCACTGCCATCCGGCTGATGCGGGAGATCGCCCCCCGTCTCGCCGCATCGGGCATGGGCGCGCAATCCCTGCGCTTGAGCCTGCATCGGGTCGACGGCATCGAGAAGACCCTCGATCTCGGCCTGTCGGAACCGACCCTGTGCCCCATCCAGATCGGTCGGCTGCTGGACCTGCGCCTCGACCGGCTCGGCCCGGCCCTCGATGCCGGTTTCGGCTTCGAGACCGTGCGGCTCGACGTGACCGGCATCGGCCGGCTGGAAGCGCGCCAGGACTCCCTCGCTGATACGGGCCTCGATCGACGCGCGGAAGGCAACGGAACCGCCCGCCTCGCCGATGCCCTGCGCCAGCGCATCAGGGCCAGGGTGATAAGGGTGAGCCCACGAGCGAGCCATATCCCCGAACGCGCCGACGCCCTGGAACCGTGGCGGGTGAACCATGTGGCCCTCGACTGGGCCGGGCGGGGGAATGCGCGCCTGGGCGGCCCCGTGCCGTCCCGTCCCCTCGTCCTCTTCCCTCGCAGCGAAATAGCCGACGAGGTGTTCTCGCTGGCCCCCGACGGGCCGCCCCAGCGTTTCCGCTGGCGCCGACGTCTGCACCGAATCGCCCATGCCGAAGGACCGGAGCGCATCGCCGACGCCTGGTGGCACGCCCCCGCACCAGCCCGGGACTATTACGTGGTCGAGGACGAATCTGGCCGGAGGCTCTGGGTCTACCGGGAAGGCTTCCACACGGCGCAGCAGGCCGCACGCTGGTTCGTGCAGGGATTGTTCGCGTGAGAGCCGAGATGAGCGCCCTCCCCTCTCCCCGCCGGGCGGGGAGAGGATCGCAGGCACCTTGCCGTGTCTGCGATGAGCGGAGGCGAAGCCGGAGCGAGGGTGAGGGGGACTCTTCGGATGAGGCTCCTTCGGACGCGCCCCCTCACCCTCGGCTGCCGCCTCGCCGCGCCGACAACGGGGTCGTCGCGGCCCTCTCCCCGCTCGCGGGGAGAGGGGATTGCGCGAACGGCCCATCTTTCTGCGCATGACCCCGCCCTATGCGGAACTCGCGGTCACCACGAATTTCTCGTTCCTGCGCGGAGCCTCGCATCCGCAGGAAATGGTGGCGCAGGGTGCCGAACTCGGGTTTCACGCCATCGGCATCGCCGACCGCAATACGCTGTCGGGCGTGGTGCGCGGCCATGCCGAGGCCAAGCGCCGGAAGAAGGCGGGCGAAGCGACGGTCCGGTATCTGCCGGGCGTCCGTCTCATCACCGAGGAAGGTTTTGAGGCGGTCGCCTACCCGATGGACCGGGATGCCTATGGCCGGCTCTGCCGGTTGCTCACGGATGGCAACCGCCGTTCGGAGAAGGGCGAATGCCGGTTCGGCATCGCGGAGGTGCTCGCGGCAGCAAGGGGCCAGATCTTCATCGCCATTTCTCCGGAGGATTTTCTGCCTCCCGAGGATTTTCTGCCTTCGGAAGACGGCTCGCCGCCGGACATGGCGGACGAGGCCTTCGCCCGTCACCTCGCCGATCTGGCGGAGGCGGCGCCGGGCCGCGTCTTCCTCGGTGTCAGCCACCGCTACCGTGGCGACGAGCGCCGCCGCCTCGGCCGGCTGGCCGGGTTCGGGAAACGCCTCGGCGCGCCGATGGTGGCGGTCTCGGATGCGCTCTACCACCATCCCGACCGGCGCCCCCTGCAGGATGTCGCCACCTGCATCCGCGAGGGCTGCACCCTGGTCGAGGCCGGCTACCGGCTGGAAGCCAATGCCGAGCGCCATCTGAAGCCACCGGAGGAGATGGCCCGGCTCTTCGCGGACCACCCGGAGGCGATCGCGCGCAGTGTCGAGATCGCGCAAGCCTGCGAGTTCTCGCTGGAGGAGCTGAAATACGAGTATCCCGACGAGACCGTCCCCCCCGGCAGGACGGCCCAGGGGCATCTCGAATACATGACCCGGCAACGGGCCCGGCTGCGCTATCCGGATGGCATTCCCGAGATGGTGGAGACGGCCCTCGCCCACGAATTCGACCTGATCCGCCAGCTCGATTACGCCCGCTACTTCCTCACCATCCACGACATCGTCGCATTCGCCCGGAACCGGGGAATCCTGTGCCAGGGCCGCGGCTCGGCGGCCAATTCCGTGGTCTGCTACTGCCTCGGCATCACCTCGGTGGACCCGACCAAGATCCGGCTGCTCTTCGCCCGCTTCATTTCCGAAAGCCGCGACGAACCGCCCGATATCGACGTCGATTTCGAGCATGAGCGCCGTGAGGAGGTGATCCAGCACCTCTACGATCGCTACGGGCGGGAGCGCGCGGCCATCTGCGCGACGGTGATCCATTACCGGCCCCGCAGCGCGATCCGCGAGGTCGGCAAGGTGCTGGGCCTCACCCCCGACATCACCGGCATGATGGCCGACACGGTATGGGGCTCATGGGGCGACGGTCTGCCCGACCAGCATATCGCGCAAGCCGGGCTCGACCCCGCCAACCCGGCGATCCGGCAGGCGGTGGACCTCGCGATCCAGCTCATCGGCTTCCCGCGCCACCTGTCCCAGCATGTGGGCGGCTTCGTGCTGACGCGGGGGCGTCTCGACGAGACCGTGCCGATCGGCAATGCGGCGATGCCGGACCGCACCTTCATCGAATGGGACAAGGACGACATCGACACGATCGGCCTTCTCAAGGTCGACGTGCTGGCGCTCGGCATGCTGACCTGTCTCAAACGCGGCCTCGACTTCCTGCGCGAGGATTTCGGCGTCGCCTACGAGACTCTGGCCGACATCCCGCCGGAGCAGCCGGACGTCTACGCGATGCTCTCGAAGGCCGATTCCGTCGGCGTGTTCCAGGTTGAGAGCCGGGCGCAGATGTCGATGCTGCCGCGCCTGAAGCCGAAGGAATTCTACGATCTGGTGGTGCAGGTCGCCATCGTGCGCCCCGGCCCGATCCAGGGCGACATGGTCCATCCCTACCTGCGCCGGCGCTCTGGGGAGGAGGAAGTGGTCTTCCCATCCCCCTCTCCCGAGCATGGACGGAAGGACGAACTCGAGCAGGTGTTGAAGCGGACCTTCGGCGTGCCGCTGTTCCAGGAACACGCCATGCAGATCGCGATCACGGCGGCCGGATTCACGCCGTCTGAAGCCGACGGCTTGCGCCGGGCCATGGCGACCTTCCGGCACAACGGGCTGATCGTGAATTTCAGGACCAAGTTCATCGAGGGCATGGTCGGGCGCGGCTATCCGCGCGATTTCGCCGAGCGCTGCTTCAAGCAGATCGAGGGATTCTCAACTTATGGCTTTCCCGAGAGCCACGCGGCGAGCTTCGCCCTGCTGGTCTACGCCTCGGCCTGGATGAAATGCCGGCACCCGGACGTTTTCCTCGCCGCGATCCTGAATTCGCAGCCCATGGGATTCTACCAGCCGGCCCAGCTGGTGCGGGATGCCCGCGCCCATGGGGTCGAGGTGCGCGGGCCCGACGTCAATGCCAGCGAATGGGACTGCACCCTGGAACCGGCCTCGGAGCAGCGTGGGCCGGAGCGCCGCTTCGCCGTCCGCATCGGCCTGCGGCAGGTGAGCGGCCTGCCGAAAGCCGCCATGGCCCGGCTCGTGGCCCTGCGCGGCAACGGCTATGCCAGCGTCGAGGGCCTCCAGGCCGCCCTGACGCTGCCCCGCAACGCCCTCGAGCGCCTGGCGGAAGCGGATGCCTTCCGCTCCCTCGACCTCGACCGCCGCGCCGCGCTCTGGGCGGTGCGGGCGCTGGAAGGAACGTCGATGCGGGCCAGCGCCGGGCGGGGCGTCCCCACCGACCGGCGCACCCATCTCCTCGATGCGCCGATGCCGCTTTTCGCCTTCCATGCCGATGATGGCCTGTTCCGGGCCGAGCCCGCGGTGGAGCTGCCCGCCATGGCGCTCTCCGAGCATGTGGCGGAGGATTACGTCTCCACCGGCCTCTCGCTCAAAGGCCATCCGGTAGCGTTTTTCCGGGCGCGCCTCGCCCGCATCGGCGCGATCCCTGCGGCGGCCCACCACGACCCTTCATGGGCGCAGAATGCCCGCGTCACGGTGGCGGGCCTCGTCCTCACCCGGCAGCGCCCCGGCACCGCCAAGGGCGTGGTGTTCCTGACGCTGGAGGACGAGACCGGCATCTGCAACGTCATCGTCTGGAAGAAGGTGTTCGACGCCAACCGGCGCATCGCCATGAGCGCGCGCTTCCTTGCCGTGCGCGGCCGCATCCAGCGCTCAGGGCTGGTGGTTCATCTCCTGGCCGAGCAGTTTCGCGACCTGACAGAGGAATTGCGGACCCTGCGGGAGGGCGGCCTCCCCCTCCCACCGGAAACCACGGATTTCGGGGCGCCGCCCGACCGGCGCGTCTACCGCAGCCGGGATTTCCATTGAGGGGCGGTGCGCATCCCCTCTCCCCGCCCACGAGGCTACCGGATTCACCCATCTGCTTTTGCAGGCAGAGCGCGTCCCTCTCCCCCCTGTGGGAAGAGGTCAGGAGTGGGGGTGGCTCCGCCAGCCTCCGTAAGCTGAGGGTCACCCCACCACCCCCACCTCCAACTCCTCCCCACAAGCTCGACGGATCTTGAGCAGGCACGAGATCCGCTGGGGAGGAGGGCTTGCCCCCTCAGGGCCGCAGCAGGACCTTGCCCACGGCCTCGCGGCGCTTGAGGATGCCGAGCGCGTTCTCGTACTCGCTCATCGGATAGGTGCCGTGGATCTTGGCCTTAAGCCGTCCTTCCGCCACCCAGGCCAACAATTGCTCCTGGTTCGCCCGGTGAGCCTCGGGCTCGCGCTCCACGAACACGCCCCAATGCACGCCCTGGATATCGATGCCCTTCAGGAGGGCGAGGTTCAGGGGGATGCGTGGGATATCGCCGGCCGCGAATCCGACGACGAGGTAGCGTCCCTTCCAGCCGAGCGAGCGTAGCGCAGGCTCGGCGTATTCGCCGCCGATCGGATCGTAGATCACGTCGACGCCCCGTCCCTCGGTGAGCTTCTTCAACCCCTCGCGCAGATTGTCCGCGCTGTAATCGAGGCTCATCTCGGCGCCGTGCGCCTGCGCCACCGCGAGTTTCTCAGGCGAGGAGGCGCAGGCGATTACCTTGGCCCCCATGATCACGCCGAGCTCCACCGCAGCGAGACCGACGCCGCCCGAGGCACCGAGGACCGCCAAGGTCTCGCCGGGCTGGAGCCGCGCGCGATCCCGCAGGGCGTGGAGCGAGGTGCCGTAGGTGATGGTGAGGCCGGCGGCCTGCTCGTCGCTCACCGCATCGGGGACGGCAGTGAGATGCCGGGTGCCCACCGCGATGCGCTCGGCGCAGGTGCCGCAGGTACGGTGGACGATGACCCGATCCCCGACCCCGAACCCCTCGACGCCCTGCCCCAGGGCCTCGATGATACCGACCGCTTCGCCGCCGGGCGAGAACGGCAGATCGGGCTTCACTTGGTAGCGCCCTGCGATAATGAGCGTATCGAAGAAGTTGAGCGCCGCCAGCGTCACCCGCACCACGGCCTCGCCGGGTCCGGGCATTGGATCCGGCAAGTCGGCGATCGCGAGATCCTCGGGGCCGCCGAGCCTGGTGCAGAGCAAAGCCTTCATGCCGATCCTCCCTTGAGCCGCAGCGCCTTTTGCTTGAGCGCGCTTGCACCGATTGGCGGCAGCAGCGCAAGCGTTCGTCGTCAGCGGCGCTCGTAGAGCCCGGTTCAGGCCGGACGCGCTGCCGCGACCATGTAGTTCACTGCCGTGTCGCGGGCCGGTCGCCAACTCCCGTCGAGGGGATTGAACACGACGCCGGTCGTATCGGTGACGGCGAGGCCGCCGCGCGCGATGGCGCGGGACAATTCCTCCGGCTTCACGAACTTGTTCCAGTCATGGGTTCCGCGCGGCAGCCAGCCGAGAACGTATTCCGCTCCGACGATGGCCAGCGCGAAGGAGCGCATCGTGCGGTTGAGGGTGGCGGCGAACAGGAGACCGCCCGGTTTCACCGCCTGGCAGGCACTCGCGACGAAGGCCGGCATGTCGACCACGTGCTCCACCACCTCCATGATCAGGACGACGTCGAAAAGCTCGCCCGCCGCCACCACTTCTTCGATGGTCTGCGAGCGGTAATCCACCGCCACGCCCTCGGCCTCCGCATGGGATCGCGCCACGGCGATGTTGGTGGGGGCCGGATCGAGCCCGGTGACGCTGGCGCCGAGCCGCGCCAGGGGCTCGGACAGGACGCCGCCGCCGCAGCCGACATCGACGATGGTCAGCCCCTTCAGCGGATAGGGCGCGCGCGGGTCTCGGCCGAAGGTTCTGCAGATCGCGTCGCGGATATAGGCGAGGCGCACGGGGTTGAAGCGGTGAAGCACCTTCATCGGCCCGTCCTCGGCCCACCAGGTCGCGGCGATCCCTTCGAAGCGCGCGACTTCCTCGGCGTCGATGGAAGAGGGTGCCGCTGGATTCATTCGCCTGACCTTCCGACTCGGATGCGGGCCATCCCGCCCGCATGCCCGATTGTTGACACGTCCGAAGGGCCCTTGTACCCGCCCAGGCACCGGCCGGTATAGCGGCGGGACACGACTGCGGCGATTGCCGCCGGCGTCGTGCCCGCAGCGGGCGGCCAGCCTGGAATGGATCGACGCGGACCCGACATGCCCCGTTTGGTGATGAAGTTCGGCGGCACATCGGTGGCGACCGTGGACCGTATCCGCAACGTGGCGCTCCACGTGGCGCGCGAGATCGAGGCCGGCTACGACGTCGCCGTCGTGGTCTCGGCCATGTCCGGCAAGACCAACGAACTCGTGGCCTGGGTCAAGGACGCCAACCCGCTCTACGACGAGGCGGAATACGACGCCATCGTCGCATCGGGCGAGCTCGTCACCGCTGGTCTCCTCGCCGCGGCGCTTCAGAAGAACGGGATCAAGGCCCGGTCCTGGCAGGGCTGGCAGATCCCGATCGAGACCTCGGACGCCCACGGCTCGGCCCGTATCACCGCCATCGACCCCAAGAATCTCGAGGCCGGCTTCCAACGCGGCGAAGTCGCCGTGATCGCCGGCTTCCAGGGCATCCATACCGAGACCGGCCGCGTGACGACGCTCGGCCGGGGCGGCTCGGATACCAGCGCGGTCGCCATCGCCGCCGCCATCGGCGCGGAGCGCTGCGACATCTATACCGACGTCGACGGCGTCTACACCACCGACCCGCGCGTGGTGCAGAAGGCCAAGCGCATGGAGCGCGTGACCTTCGAAGAGATGCTGGAGATGGCCTCTCTCGGGGCCAAGGTGCTTCAGGTCCGCTCCGTCGAGCTCGCCATGGTCCATCGCGTGCCGACCACGGTGCGCTCCAGCTTCGACCCACCCGACAACGCCCGCACAGGCACCCTCATCTGCGACGAGGACGACATCGTGGAACAGCAGATCATCACCGGGATCGCCTTCTCGAAGGACGAGGCGCAGATCACCCTTCGCCGCGTCAAGGACAGCCCCGGGATCGCGGCCGCGATCTTCGGACCGCTGGCGGATGCCAACATCAACGTCGACATGATCATCCAGACCGTGTCCGGCGACCAGTCGACCACCGACATGACCTTCACGGTGCCCTCGGCCGATTACGATCGCGCCCGCACGATTCTCGATGCCCAGAGCGGTATCATCGAGTTCGCCCAGATCGAGGGCGCCACCGATGTCGTCAAGGTTTCGGCCATCGGCGTTGGCATGCGCAGCCATGCGGGTGTCGCCGCCAAGGCATTCAGGGCCCTGGCGCAGAAGGGAATCAACATCCGCGCGATCACCACATCGGAGATCAAGTTCTCGGTCCTGATCGACGCGGCCTATACGGAGCTTGCCGTGCGTACGCTCCACTCGCTATACGGCCTCGATCAGGCTTGAGCGCCTGCCCTCTCCGCCGCGCATGAAACTTGCGCGTGCGGAACCGGGGACTGAATTCGGATCGAGGAGACCATGCCTGCTGCGCCCGGAGGACCGCGCCTGCTGCTGCGCCGCCTCCGCGAAGCGATGGCGGAGCCGGTCAGTCCACAAGCTCGCCTCGACCGCATCGTCACCCTCATCGCGGCGAACGTCATCGCCGAGGTCTGCTCGGTCTATGTCCTGAGCGATGACAACACCCTCGAACTGTTTGCCACCGAGGGACTGAACCGTTCGGCCGTCCACCTGACCCGGATGCGGGCCGATGAAGGCCTCGTCGGCCTTATCGCCAAGACCGCCGAGCCGCTCTCGCTCTCGGACGCGCAGTCGCATCCGTCCTTCTCGTATCGCCCAGAGACCGGGGAAGAGGCCTATCACGCCTTCCTCGGCGTGCCGCTGCTGCGGGCCGGGAACACGCTCGGCGTCCTCGTGGTGCAGAACCTCACTTACCGGGTCTATTCGGAGGAGGAGATCGAGGCGCTCCAGACGACGGCGATGGTGCTGTCCGAGATGATCGCTTCGGGTGAATTGCAATCCCTGGCCCCAGGTGCGGGCTCGGCCGCGCGCCGCGCCGTGAGCCAGCGCGGTGTCGCGCTCGCCGATGGCATCGGCCTCGGCCACGTGGTGCTGCATGAGCCGCGCATCATCGTGAAGCAGCTCATCGCCGAAAACCTGGAGCGCGAGGTCGAGCGCCTGGAGGAGGCCATCGGAGAAGTCCGCTCGGCCATCGACGATCTCGTGGAGCGCGGCGACAGCATCGGCACCGGCGAATCGCGTGAGGTGCTGGAGACGGTGCGCATGTTCGCGCACGACAAGGGCTGGCTGCGCCGGATGCGCGAGGCGGTCCATTCCGGCCTCACCGCGGAAGCCGCCGTGGAGCGCGTGCAGTCGGACAACCGCGCCCGGATGATGCGTCAGAGCGATCCGTATCTGCGCGACCGCCTGCACGACCTCGACGATCTCGCCAACCGTCTTCTGCGCACGTTGATCGGAACGGAGAGCAACGGCACGCATCGCGAGCTTCCCGAAAACGCGATTCTCGTCGCCCGCTCCATGGGGCCGGCCGCCCTCCTCGACTACGATCGCGCCTCCCTGCGCGGCGTGGTGCTGGAGGAAGGTGGCCCGACGAGCCATATCGCCATCGTCGCACGGGCGCTCGGCATCCCGGCGGTGGGCGAGATCGCCAATGCCACGGCCCTCTGCGATGCGGGCGACGCCATCATCGTCGATGGTGTCACCGGCGAGATCCAGGTCCGCCCCGGCCCGGAGATCGAGGCGGCTTATGCCGAGCAGGTCCGCCTGCGCGCGCGCCGTCAGGAACAGTACCGGGCGCTCCGCGACCTCCCCGCCGTCACCAGGGACGGGGTCGCCATCGGCCTGCAGCTGAATGCCGGACTGCTGGTCGACCTCACCCATCTCCATGAGACCGGCGCGGAGGGCATCGGCCTGTTCCGCACGGAATTGCAGTTCATGGTGGCGCAGCGGATGCCCTCGGCCGCCGAGCAGCAATCGCTCTACGAGGCGGTGTTCGCCGCCACCGGCGACCTGCCCGTGACGATCCGTACCCTGGATATCGGCGGCGACAAGATCCTGCCCTACATGCCGGCCCTCGAGGAGGAAAACCCGGCTCTCGGCTGGCGCGCCATCCGCATCGGCCTCGACCGCCCCGCCCTGTTGCGGGTGCAGTTGCGCGCGCTGCTGCGGGCGGCGTCCGGCCGGCCTCTCAAGATCATGTTTCCGATGGTGGCGACGGTGGACGAGTTCGTCCGCGCCAAGGCCATCGTCGACCGGGAGAAGGCGCATCTGCGCCGCCACGGCCATATCCTTCCGAGCGATTGCCGCCTCGGCGTGATGGTCGAGGTGCCCTCACTCCTCTTCCAGATCGACGAGATCGCCAAAGTCGCCGACTTCCTGTCGGTGGGCTCGAACGACCTGATGCAGTTCCTCTTCGCGGTGGACCGCGAAAACCGCCGCGTCGCCGACCGGTTCGACACGCTCAGCGTGCCGGCCCTGCGTGCGTTCCGCCTCATCGCCGAGCGGGCGGCTGCCGCCGGCTGCCCCGTCACCATCTGCGGCGAGATCGGCGGCAAGCCCTTGGAGGCGATGGCCCTGATCGGCCTCGGCTTCCGCAACCTGTCGATGTCGCCCGCCGCCATCGGCCCGGTGAAGGCCATGGTTCTTGGAATCGACGCGTCGGCCGTGGCGGCGGTGATCGATGCCGAGATGGAGCGTTCCAGCGACAGCGCTTCCCTGCGGCCGGTCCTAACGGCCTTCGCCAAGGCCCACGGCGTGCCTATCTAGCGAGCGTGACGGCGCTTACGCCGGCAGCTGAGCTTCTCGCACGTCCGTTCGACATTCCCTTTCCACAGTTGAGAGTATCCTCCGGGCGATGACCCCAATTCCTTCAGACCGTCTCGACGCCATTCTGACGCGGCATGACATCGTCACCGCCACGCTCAGCGCAGGTTCGGCCGATTCCGACAGCTTCGTCCAGCTGTCCCGGGAACTCGCCGAACTCGACGGCGTGGTGGCGGCCATCCATGCTTACCGCGCAGCCGCGACGAACCTCGCCGAAATCGAGGCCCTCATCGACGAGCCGGGGGGCGATGCCGAGATGCGTGCGCTCGCCGCCGCCGAAAAGCCCGATGCGGAAGCCGGGCTCGAGGCGGCACACAAGGCGCTCCAGGTCATCCTGCTGCCCAAGGACGCCGCCGACGAGAAGAGCGCCATTCTCGAAATCCGTGCCGGGACCGGTGGCGACGAAGCCGCGCTCTTCGCCGGCGATCTGTTCCGGATGTACGCGAAATACGCGGATCTGAAGGGCTGGAAGGTCGATGTCATCTCCGAGAGCGAAGGCACGGTCGGCGGCTATCGCGAAGTCATCGCCGAGGTGAAGGGCAAGGGCGTCTTCGCCAAGCTGAAATTCGAGAGCGGAGCCCACCGGGTCCAGCGTGTGCCCGATACCGAGGCCCAGGGACGCATTCACACCTCCGCCGCCACCGTAGCGGTCCTGCCCGAGGCCGAGGAGGTCGATATCGTCGTCAACGATGCCGATCTGAAGATCGACACGATGCGCTCCCAGGGTGCCGGCGGCCAGCACGTCAACAAGACGGAATCGGCGATCCGAATCACCCATATGCCGAGCGGCATCGTCATCTTCGTCCAGGAAGAGCGCTCGCAGCACAAGAACCGCGCGCGCGCCATGTCGCTCCTGCGGGCCAAGCTCTACGATGCCGAACGGACGGCAAAAGACGCCGTTCGCGCAGCAGACCGCAAGTCGCAGGTCGGTTCGGGAGATCGCTCGGAGCGTATCCGCACCTACAATTTCCCACAGGCGCGGGTCACCGACCACCGCATCAACCTCACCCTCTACAAACTGGAAGAGGTTCTCGCGGGTGAAGCGCTGGACGAACTCGTGGATGCCCTCATCACCGAGCACCAGGCCGAACTCATGGCCGCCGAAGGCATGGCGTGACGGAAGATGGTCTGAGTGACTCTCGCGTGACCGGGGGCGGGGCGGATAGAACAGGCATCGACCCATGGCTGTCTCGCTCGCAGGCGCTTAGCCGGATCACGGCGGCTTTCCGCGAGGCCGGGATCGATGGCGGGGCCAGCGATGCCCGATTCCTTCTCCTCCATGTCCTTGGCATCACTCAGACCGAGCTCGTCCTTTCCGGCGCGGAGACTCTGGGCGAGCAGGGCGCCAAGCGGCTCGGCGAGGCGATGCAACGGCGCCTCGCGGGTGAGCCCGTCGCCCGCATCCTCGGCGAGTGGGAGTTCTGGGGTCTTCCCTTCATCCTGAACGCCGCGACCCTGGTTCCCAGGCCCGATACCGAGACGATGGTGGAAGCCGCACTGTCGCTTCATGCCACCCGCGACCGGCCCCTACGCCTCCTGGATCTCGGAACCGGATCCGGCTGCATCCTCATTGCGCTCTTGAGCGAATGGACACAGGCATTCGGCGTGGGTGTCGACCGCTCGCACGAAGCGCTCGGTTGCGCCCGTAGCAACGCCCGGATGAACGGTGCGGGACGGCGTGCCGCTTTCCTTGCCGGCGATTGGTGCTCCGCTCTCGGCAAGCCGTTCGACGTCATTCTCTCCAACCCGCCCTACATCCCGAGCGCCACCATTCCGATGCTCTCCCGCGAAGTTCGCTGCCATGATCCTATTAGCGCCCTCGATGGCGGGGAAGATGGCTTGTCCGCCTACAGGAAGATCACCGCGGAGGTGAGCGGGGCGGCGGATGGCCGGCGCCTGCTCGCGCGGGATGGGGGCCTGGTGTTCGAGGTCGGTTACGATCAGGCGGAGGACGTCGTCCGGATCGGCCATGAGGCGGGCTTCGCGCAAGGTTCGATCCGGAACGATCTGGCCGGTCACGCCCGCGTCGTCATATTATCGGGCCTTTGACCACCGGAAACCGCGAGAAGGCTCGGAAAAAAAGCTTGTTGTGGGCTTGGGGAGCCGCTAATGTCACAGTCAGGTCGCGAACGGTCCGTTAAGGCGGATTGAGGTAGAAATGTCGGCGGCGTCTAGCACGCGATGTTTTTAGACGATCTCCCCACCATCGAGCCGATACGCACGAGATTCCGTGTGGAAGCTTGATGAACTGAGTTCCAGACATCCGATCGACGCCGAGATGCGAGCGTGGGAATCGGTTGGCCGGACATACGGCGAGCACGGCACAATCGATCGCGGAACCATCGACCGGATCTTACGAGGACAGGAAAGAGCCCGAGCGGGTTCATTCTCCTTCGCTCGTAGCCCCGCCGCATCATCAGACGCTCCGATTTGAACGAGGGTCAATCGAGACCGATGAGACCAAACCAGAATAGACGGATGCGCGGTCGCAACCGCCCCAAAGGTCCCAATCCGCTGACGCGTTCCTACGAGTCCAACGGGCCGGATGTAAAAATCCGCGGGACGGCTCAGCACATCGCGGACAAATACGCCCAGCTGGCGCGTGATGCGCAAGCGAGCGGCGATCCGGTGGCGGCCGAGAATTACTTCCAGCACGGCGAGCATTATTTCCGCATCATCTCCGGTGCCCAGGAGCAGAACCGCCAGCAGAATGGCGGTTACGCCCGCAATGGCTACGATGACGACGAGGATGGCGAAGACGAGGGCCAGGGCACGAGCCAGGGCTATGCCGCCAACGGTTACGGCAACAGCTACGGCGAGGAATACGGCGATCCGGCGCAGCAGCCGCAGCCTCAGTCCTACGAAGCGCCACGCCAAGACTCGCGGCAGGATTCCCGGCAAGATTCCCGCCCCGATCACCGCCAGGATTCCCAGTCCGACCAGCGAAGCCCGCGGCGCGACCGTTTCCAGAATCGTAACGACCGCCCCCAACGTTTCGAGAACAATCGGGACGGTCAGCGCCAGGAAGGCGGCCGGCAGGACGGGAACCGACAAGACGGTTCGCGCCAAGACGGTTCGCGCTATGAGGGACACCGTAGCGACGGTGGCCGCCAGGAGTATAACCGGCAGGATTCCTTCCGTGGCGAGAATGCCCGGCAGGATAATCCGAGGCAGGACAATCCCCGGCACGAGCAGCCGCGGCAGGATTACGGCCGCCAGGATCAGCCGCGCACGGACTTCAACCGCGCTCAGAACCGCAACGACAGCTCCCGCTACGAGAGCCAGCGCAGCGAGTTCCAGGGCAACGACACCGCGCCGAAGCCGGACCAGGTGTCTCAGGACGTGTCTCGCCAGGAAGCTCCCCGGCAGGAGGCCTATCGCCAGGACAATCCTCGACAGGAGCCTGCGCTTCGAAACGAGCCTGTGAGGCAGGATTCACCGCGTCAGGAAAACCAGCGCCAGGAGAGCCCGCGCCCGGAATCCTCGCGCAGTGACAGCCGGCGTTCGGAGACGGCTCCGCGCCGTTCCCGCCGCCGCGAGGAACCCGATCTTCGCGCTGAAGACGATGTCAGTGCCTTGCCGGCTTTCCTGACGGCAGCTCCTCGTCCGGCCGCTGCACCAGTGGCAGAACGCTTTGTCGAACCCGCTGGCGAAGCGGAGCCGAAACGCGATCTCGCCGGAGAGGTGACGAAGGACGATTCAGCTCCGGCAGCACCGAAGCCACGTCGTCGCCGTCGTCCTCGCTTCGAGGGACCGGAAGGCTCAGAGGGCGG
>NZ_CM139247.1:75000-80000 GCF_054817885.1 Methylobacterium sp. CM6244
TGGGGATGCAGCGCATCGAACAAGTCGAAACTGTCCCACCAACCATCGACGCTGCGCATGACGATGAAGCGCGCCTCTGGCTTCAGGCCGACATGAGCGAGCAGGCCTGCGAGCGGCACTCCCGTCCACCCGGCAATGGCGGACCATCCCTGCTCGCAGCTGTGCAACGTGATCTGCGTTCGGGCCGGCATCGCCTTGAGGTCGGCCAGGGAAAACGCCCCCGGTCTTTCCACGAGACCGGTCACCGGCAGCTTCCAATCCGTGAAACCGATGGCCTTCGATGTCCTGTAGCCGGGATCGTCCGGATCGGTCGTGTTGATCGTCGGAAAGACGGCCGAGATCGCCTCGGGCCCGAACTCCCGGACGAGGGGCTGGCGCCGGAGAAGCCAACGCTGCACGGCGAAGGTCAGGCCGTTGCTCCAATCATAGGGCGTCGCCAGACGGCTCAACGCCGGCGCCTCGCAACCGCCGAGGAAACCAGCCCCGACGAGACCGGCCGATCCCGTTAGAAGCCGACGCCGGGAAAGATCGGTCATCGTTCCGTCTCCCTGGGGATGGTGAAGCGCCCGGTGATCATCGAACGCATGAGATTGGCCGCGCCGCCGACGAAGACCTGAACCACGTGGACGAGCAGGAAAAGCACGAGCAGGCTGGCCACCAGGAAATGGATGGTCCGCGCGGATTGGCGACCACCGAACAGGGTGAAGAGCTCGGGAAACGCCGTCGTGAAGCCCGGAGACATGGTGAGGCCAGTGAACACCATGAGCGGAAACAGGATCAGGACAACGCCGAGATAAGCGAATTTCTGCAACGCGTTGTACCGGAGCGCCTCGTTGCCACGCGCCTTCTCGAACCTGACGTGATCACTGATTTCCCGGGCGAGATGCCGGGCGGACAGTTGATCCCTGTTCGGTACCAAGTTCTTGCGAAGATGTCCGCTCGCCAGAACGAGGAGAAGATAGGCGAGCCCGTTGATCACCAGGATCCAGGCGGCGAGGAAGTGCAGGTTTCTGCCCCAGCCGGTCTGTTCCAGATTCACCGGTAAGGGAAGTTCGAGCCATGCCGGGGCGCCGTTGGCACCCGTCTCGCCCCAGAACAATCGCGGCAGGGCGAGAAGGATGGCGATTCCACTGATCAGCAGGACCAGAAAGGCCGCAGCATTCACCCAATGGGTCAATCGCAGCCAGACAGGATGCCGGAATACGGTGCGGCGGGATTGTGGGCCCGCCTCCGTCGCCACCGCGTGAAGGTCAGGAGATGCGGGTGAGGACATCGAGCCGGTACCGATCGGTGCGATGACGATGAGTGACGTGGATCGACGAGTCGAGGATGTCGATGAGTTGGTCCGAAGCCGCGTCCCCCGTTTGCGGATAATGGGTCGGCCCGGTCCAATGGACCAGCGCGATGGTGCCTCCCGTGTCGAGCGTGCCGAGAATCCGCTCAGCCAGGCGGGGCATGTCGGCTGCGTCGAAAAAGTAGAGGACCTCGGATATCAGGATCAGGTCGAACCGGCCGGCAGGCCATTGGCCGGGAGCGTGCAACCGCTCAAAGCTCACATGCGGCGCTTCCCGACAGCGCTCGCGTGCCTGTTCGAGAGCCTTCTCCGCGGTATCGATACCGATGAGGGTGTCACATCGGGCTGCCAACGCCTTGGTGAACACGCCGATCGAACAGCCGATCTCCAGCGCCGACGCGTAATGCGGCTTCGGCAACGCTTCCAGCGTCGCCGCATACTTGGCAGCCTCGTATTCGCTTGTGGCGAACTGCCAGGGATCGGGATCCTCGGCGTAGCGGTTGTCGAAATAATCGGGCGGCATCGTCTGCGAATGACGCGTCATGGCACATCTCCGGAATCACGCCAGAGATCTCCGGCGGACACGGTCTCACCAAGGACATAACGCGCGGCCGATGTCAGCGCGAAATCCGGTGCCGGCTGGCGAAGATAGGTGGCGAGATCGCGCGAGGCGCGTTCGAGGGGATGATCGCGAAGGAACCCCTGCAGCCCCACGGAGCGCTGGGCGAGCTGGAGCACGGAAAGTCCCGCTGTCTCGACGGCGGTTCGCGCCAGATGAACATAGGCCACGATCCGCTCGGGATGGAGATCGTCTTCGAAGACGATACGGGCGGCGCGCTCCACCCATAGGCGGGCTGTCTCGGTGGCGATCAGCCCCTCTCCCAGCCGTGCCGATTGATGGGGATCAGGTCCCCGGCCGGTCCGGCGGAGGTGATCGCGCCAAATGTCGATGACCGCCTCGATCCCACCGAGCTGGACGGCAGCGAAACGCCAGGCTCCACCGAAGAAATAAGGCTGTCGCGAGTAGGAATCGGGCTCGCCGAGCAGCTCACCCGATCCGATAGGGAGGCCGGTCAGATCGACCTTTCCCGTCGCCGAGGCACGCATGCCATGCGCCCGCCAATCGGACAGATCCGCCCGTGTCCCAGGCGTCAGTTCCGGTATCACCATGAAGGCGAGATCGCCGGGAACCGTGCGGGCGGTGACCAAGGGGCGGCTGACGAAACCGGCCCCGGATGCGAGGATCTTGCCGGCCCTCAAGCGATAACCGTCGGCCACTTCCTCGAGCTTCAGCCCGTCATCGAAGAGTTCGGTGTTCCAGACGCCGAAAAGATGCCCCTGCCGCGCGTCTTCGAACAGTCGCGCGCGCTGAGAACGGTCGCCGTAGCGCGCGACCAATTGGAGCGCGTTGACATGGCCCTCATAGATCCGGCCTAGGGCGAGGCTGCCGCTCCCGATGACGCGCAACACGCTACAGAGGTCGGCGGCCCCCGGTTCTTCGCCAAGCCCGGCGCCGTCCTCGTCCCGCGGGATCGGCGCGGCAAGCAGGCCGAGCGTGCGAAGATGCTCCACATCGGCCGCGGGAAACCCGCCATCGTGATCATGCTCGGCCGCCCGTGCAGCCGCTGCCCTGGCGGCAATCCTCGCCGCATTCGTGGGATCGAAAGTGGTGTGGGCGACCGGTGTCGGTTGGTCCACGCTGTTCATCCTCTCCACGCGGGCGTCGCATCCGTTATGATAAATATTTATGACATAGGAATAGCGTGACAGATATACTTCGTTCTGCCTTCCGCCGTGCGACACCCAGGCGCGGACATTCTACGATTTACCTTGGATTCTTGATCGGCCGATGACGGGCGATCTGACGCTCCACCGGGCCGCCAGACCGGCGGCAACGCTGGTCATGGGTGAACGACCGTAGGACGGGCTGGTTCGGCAGCGTCGTCTCCCATGACGTGCATCATCCTCGCAGCCAGGGATCCACAACTCCAAAAAAGCCGGTTTATCCCCATATCGGTTATAGGCGCCGGGTCCGAGATCGGGCAGCCTCCTCGCGGCTCTGCAATCGCCTTCGGCGCGGCTTTGCCGAGCATCATGTCGAGGCTTTTGCCTCACCCGTTCCAGGATCGGTCCCCATGGCGCGAAAGCGCGTTCCTTCCACCGTCGATCTCCTGATGGAAGCCGTCGCCCGCCTCGGCCTTCCGCCACGTTCCGTCGATATCGAGGGGCTGCGGCTCCAACTCGACCTTCCGGAATTCGGCGGTTACGTCGACGATGCGCGTGTGGGCAAGGCGCTACGGCGAATGAAGGCCGTGCATGCCTTCGCCAAGGCCGGAGCGGAAGCGGTCGCCAGAAGCGTGCCGGGGCTGAAGGTGACGATCGCCGCTAACGACACGCTGATATGGCGCGTGCGCGTGATGCTACCGCTCCTCGATGGCGGTCGCATGGACGTGCGGGTCGAGGTCCCGCTGGACGGCGTCGCCAGTGACATCGTCTCGGGCATGGCGGAGCGGAACGACCCGGCCTGGCGGATCGAGACGTTGCGAACGGCGGTCGCCGAGATCACCGCAAAGACGGGACGGACGCTCCGTCCCTCCCTCGAACGCCTCAGGGACGCCATCGCCGGGGATCTGCGAGAGGTCGGCGCCGACGCCGTCACCTATATCGACCATATGGACCGCTCGCTCCGCTCACGGGTGTTCCATGACGGACCGAATCTCGGCCGATCCATGAGCGATACGCTGGCTCCGGTGCGGAAACGCGCGAAGCTCGTCGCAAGGGAGGATTCGCGCTTGCGGCGCCTGCGCGACCAGGTTGGGTTCGGTGCGTATATCGAGAAGTTCACGGTCGCCCGACGCCTTGGCCGCCGCATCATCTTCCATATGGGGCCGACCAATTCCGGCAAGACCTACGCGGCCCTGCAACATTTGGCGGCGGCCCCGACCGGCACCTATCTGGCGCCGCTGCGCCTGCTCGCGCTCGAGAATTACGAGGGATTGGCCGAGCGCGGGCTGAAGGCCGGGATGGTGACCGGCGAAGAGGTTCTCGGCGAGGAGAGACCGACCCACACATCGCGGACCATCGAAACCGCCGACCTGACGCGGCCCATCGATGTCGCCGTGATCGATGAGATTCAGATGCTCTCCGACCCGGACCGGGGCTGGGCCTGGACCAATGCTCTGTTCGGCATCCCGGCGAAGACCGTCATCGTCTGCGGCTCGGACGATGCGCTGGCCGCTGTCCGGCGCGCGGCGGAGGCCGCCAACGAATCGCTCGAGGTCATCACCTTCGTTCGCAAGACACCCCTGGTTCTTATGGAGGAACCGGTTCCCCTGGAGAATGTGGAGCCGGGTGACGCCGTCGTCGCCTTCTCGCGTCGCGCCGTCCACGAGAATCGCGAAATCCTGGTCGCGGCCGGGCATAGCGTGGCGACGATCTACGGCGCTCTGTCTCCCGAGGTGCGGAGGGCGGAGGCGGCACGCTTCCGTACCGGTGAGGCCACCGTATTGGTGACCACGGACGCGATCGGCATGGGCCTCAACCTCGGTCCCCTGAAACGCATCGTCTTTTCCGCCACAAGGAAATGGGACGGTGTCGGCGAGCGTGCGCTGACAAACTCAGAGATTCGTCAAATTGCCGGTCGCGCAGGACGGTTCGGACATCAGGATGTCGGTTACGTCGCAGCCACCAATGCGGTCGGCATCGA